>DATAXH010000062.1:0-5354 GCA_036266775.1 Candidatus Babeliales bacterium
TAATAGTTCCAATGAAAGAAAACTTTATGAATATGGAATCAATAATTTCTTTGGACATTCGTTTTTACCCATCAATACAAATGCTCTGAGCCGATTAATAATTGAACCTACCAAAATAATCGGTCAACGTTTTTCATCAAAAAAAATGGTAACTATTTCACCGAATAAAAATTACAATATACAATATGCTGTTGAAAGTTCTAATTCTCAATTTTTAGCTTTTTCATATCTACCAAAATATATAAAATTTAATTTCTATGATACAAATACATCTCTTAATATACCTACTGAATCATGCACAAGTATCCAATTTAGTCCCCATAATAATTATATAGTTATCACTCATCCTGCTGCTAATAAATATATGTTCAGCCTATGGAATATTGTGCATCTCGACATAATACGTGATGTTGTTAATGGTTTTATAACACTTTCACAATCACGCTTTTTATATCGCCTTTTCCTAGGCAAGCTCAACAAAGTGAATATAGTCATTGACCAAAATGATCCAGATTATATGGTGTATTTGTCTTTACCAGAAGTTCTAAAAATTTTAGTTGATAGATTTTTACCTTTTAATCTTACTTCTGATCTTGCACAGAAAGATTTAAAAGAAACTCATTAGAAGATGCTCTTTTTGGTGGAGAGCCAACCAGATCGACAATAAAATAACTGCCACTTACACTGCCACTCAAGCTTTCACTTAAACTTTTACTACGTTCTAAACTCATCACATCATCACTCTGTGTGTTATTTTCTATCGCTTCTTCTATGATTGTCTGTTTTCTAAATAACTTCCTTGTAGTTTCCATTTTTACGCGCGCCATCCGCTCTTTACGAATATCGATATCCATACCTACTATTATTATTGATTGCATCATACAAAAATGAAATACAATATATTTTTTCATATACTCTCCCCTCAATAATATTTTTACTAACGATCAATTTTTTAACAATAATAGTATACAAAACACAAGAATATAGACAAAAAAATTATGCACATTATCTTAAATTTACCCCATCTTCGTTACTCTCCGATGGGAAATAGATAAAATTGAAGAAACAGGGACATATTTCATGACAGTTTATTTAAAAGATATTTTACATACGATTATCAATCCCGAAAAAAATTGGAAAACGGATCTTTTATATAAATGGAATGATATCATTGGCCCTCTTCATGACAAAGTCCGCATTGAAAAAATTTACGACAATACATTGATTCTTGGTGTTTTTCATTCCTGTTGGATGCAAGAATTATATCTTCTAGCTCCGCTTCTTATTACAACAATTAATGAAAAACTAGACCAACCATACATCAAAGAGATACGCTTTAAACACATCGGGCTGAAACCTCAGAAAAAAAAGAAATTAGCACCAGTAACTATCAAGAAAAAAAAAGAGATCATATTAACTCAAGCAGATGAATGCGCTCTTGCACAAGTTACTAACCCTGAATTACAAGAAGCGCTTAAAGCATTTCGCATTCGATGTTATCAGGAGAAATAAATATGAAAAAGAATTGGTTCAGAACGAGCGCGGGGAAATACAGTTTTCTTTTATTTTTTACTTCTAATATCGCTGCTGAAAGCAGTGCGGAATCAGTGCACAACTATCTGTGGGCAAATTATAATCACTTTGCAGGTAATATTACTCATGCCCAAAATTGGTACACAAAACTTTTTTCCACCAACAATTCTGTTTATAGCTATAAAGGATATCTTACCTTTCTCTCTGATACCAAACAGTTCAAACAGATCACAGAGTTGATGCCGACGCTCCAAAAAAAATTCAATAATGATCCCGATGTGCAACTGATTTTTGCCAATGCGCTTGAAAAAACTCAACAAAACAAACAAGCTGATAATCTTATCATTATACTCAGCCAATCATTTAAAACCCACTCAGAAATTGTATTTCGTGCAACACAAACATATATCCGTAGACAAGAGCCAGAAAACGCATTGCTAACAATCGATGCTTTTTTGAATAATTCTCCTCGCAAACCAAACAATTTTGTTTTTTATTTTTTAAAGACACAAATCTATATGCAGCTGAGCAAGTTCACACAAGCGCTTGAAAATATTCAAAAATGTGTAGAAATGCACCCACATTTTGATAAAGGTTGGCTTTTATACGCATCATTATATGAAAAAGAAGGCAAAATAAAAGAAGCACTTTCAGGATATGCCACATTCTTAGAACTTTCAGGTGGTAACAGAGAAATAGAAAAACATCTTTGTAATCTCATGCTTAAATATAAATCGCTCACCGATAATAATCATATTTTACTGTCACACACCATCTCTATTGATAATGCGCTTATTTTATTTCAACAACATCGTTATCCACAAGCATTAGCTCATATTAACAGTTGTATTGAACAACGACCGCACAACAATGAGTGTAAATTGCTCAAACTACAAATTTTGTCCGCTATGAAAGATTTTAAACAGATTACGCAAACAATTACTGCATGGATTACTGCAGATCCCAAAAATGATATATGGCCGAAATCACTTTATATGCTCATGTATAACGGTATGCCAACACCACAGATTATTGAAACATTTACAACAATTTTACAAAAAACACCTGATAATCTGTGGTGCAATCTTTATTGCGCAGATATCTGTTTACGCAATGCACAGCATAACCTTGCAACGCAATATCTTACCAATGCAGTGGCATGCAATATGTCTGATGCAGTTCGCTCCAAAACATTATATCAACTTGCAATGCTTGCTTATGAACAAAGTAATCATCAAACCATGCGCACATATCTTGAAAGTGCTTATATACTTTCTCCTGAAAATGCGCATATCAATAATGCACTTGCATATTATTGGGCAACAAAAGGAAAAGATCTGGCGAAAGCACATACATTCGTGCATAAAGCACTTGCTGCAGATAATACCAATCCTTACTTTTTAGATACATACGCACTGATTTTATATAAAGAAAAAAAATACGAAGAATCTCACAATATTCTTGCACAACTTAATCATCACAACAATGGAACTATACTTTTACATCTTGCAAAAGTACATTACGCTTTGAATAATAAAGAGAATGCTGATATCTTTACTCAAAAAGCTCACGCTTTAGCAAAGAATGATCACGAAAAAAAAGCAGTGGAAAAAATGCAACTTCTTTTAGCCAATAGATGAATATTGTTAAATTTATCTTGTTTATATCTTTTCTTGCGCTCGCCCTGAACCTGTTGAAGGGTTTCCTCGAGCGCTCGAAGATATTCTTTTTCCCCAATCTTCGCTTTGCTCCAATTGGGGTCCCCATCAAGAGAAATCGAAGATGGGGTAAGCTAACGAGCGCGGGAGACGTAAATCAAGCAATTAAACAAACAATGTGCTGCGTAGCAGGTAAATCCGGTGGACATATTATTCCATGTTTAACTGTTATCAACGACACATATAAAGACCATAATATTCTTTTCTTTTCCGCAAATACCCCACTTGATAAAACTATTTTAGAAAAAAATAAAACGGTGACATGGCATATTATGCTACCACTCAGCAGCCGTGCAGGGTCAATCATAAAAACTATGTGGCATGCAGCATGTTCATTTTTTGTCAGTTTTTTTTATTTATGGAAACATAAACCTACAAACATTATCACTACCGGCGGCATTGTTGCCATTCCAACCTGCATTGCAGGATTTATATTACGCATTCCTATAACACTCTATTCGCTGGATGCACTGCCTGGTAAAGCGATACAATTTCTGACACCACTCGCAACAACAATCATCACTCCCTTTGCAACATCACAAAAATATTTTTTGGCACATAAATGTGCCGTTAAGCCGTATCCAATCAAATATCACACTGCAACAATTGATCAACAAACTGCTTTACAACAGTTACATTTGTCACCATCAAAAAAAACCTTACTCATCCTTGGGGGATCACAAGGTTCACTCTTTCTTAATCAATATATGCAACAATGGGCTAACGATCTATCAGTTGCCAACACACTACAAATTATCCATCAAACAGGATCAGTTGATGACACCGATTGGCAACAACTGTATGCATCAAAAAATATCACCGCGCATGTATTTAGTTATTATCCCGACCTTACATTAATGTATGCAGCTGCAGATCTTATTATCTGCCGTGCAGGAGCCGGCACATTGTTTGAAATTAAATTTTTCAATAAACAATGTATTATTATTCCACTCATGACCAATACCACCACTCATCAAGTTGATAATGCTCATGCAATGGTCTCTGAATATCCAGAACTGTTTTGTATGCTTGCACAAAAGGACATTGAAAAAAATCCTAAACTACTGCATAATCTTATTGATACAAAACTATTTTTATGAAAAGATTGTATGTTTAAAACAATTATATTTCTTACATTAACAATCGTAGCATATACCATCGCGCAAGAATCAGTAAAAGATTCCATCATTTTTAAACAACAAAGCAAAAAATCTGAAAAATTATTGTCCAATAATTATACTAATGGCACCATTCTTTTAACGACTATTGTACTCTTAGCAACAAGAGACGTAGGCATTCCTCTCATAAGAAGACAATTGGGCCAAGAAGAACCATATAACAATAAGGACGATATAGTTCCTATAATTGCAGGAGCCGTTTGTGCTGAAGCAATGATTCTTATAAGACATATGTTTGACACTCTCTATCAAAAAGATTCTGATAAATAATTTCAATAAAAATAGCGCCAGCTCTAAAGCCGACGCCATTTTTTATAATCCACGTTTTTTCCACCACTCATCTGTTAAAAATTCTTTAGGTACTTTTTTTCTATCGCCAGTTCCAGGCCTTTCTAATCCATATTCTTTTTCTAATATTTCAAACCATTCATCACGTACAGAAAGAGGTAATTTCTTACCACAAAACATACAATAATCAATTAACATACCCCGCGTTAATCTTGTTTCTTTAATTCCATATTCACGATATTGTTTATCATAATACAAAATAGTTCCTGCCATCGATAATCCAGCATCCATTGTTAAACAACAATGTGACCCTTTATAATTACGTCTTTCTTCTGCAACTTCTTCGTGTATTTTTTTTAACCAATCTTCCATCAATGTCCTTAATTGATCCCACTAAAATAAACTTCGTATTGGTTTATCTCTAGAAATCATTGGCTCTTCTTTATTCATTAAGCTACGTTCTTTCCACCATTCATGAGTTAAAAATTCTTTTGGTACTTTCTCTTTATCCTCATGCAAAGGCTCTTCTAACCCATATTCATTTTCTAATATATCAAACCACTCATCGCGCAATGATGATGGTAATCTTGCCCCACAATTTGGACAAAAAAGCATTAAAGACTTAGAAGTTGAAGTA
>DATAXH010000063.1:0-3406 GCA_036266775.1 Candidatus Babeliales bacterium
GCAGCTTTACTTGGTTGAGCCATGTGTTTTACAATACGGTGTAAAAATGGCGTTGTATCATATGGTTGTAGTATTTTTATAATTGCTGTGTGATCTTTTTCTTCTGCAAGATCGAGTGCGGTTTTACTATTTTTGTCTTGTTGATTGGGATCTATTCCGAGTTGGATAGCTTTTTTTACAAGAGTAGGATTATTTGTTTTTGCACCAATCATCAATAGAGATTGTCCGCCAGAATTTTTTGTATTTTTATCGATGCACATAACTGTCTGCCATAACTTCTGCATTTTAGCATGATCCCCTTGTTGTGCATAAAAAAGAAAATCATTTTTAAGAACGGTGCATGATTCTTTTGTGTCATTGCATTTTGGTATTTTGTTTTTTATATCTTCTATTATTTCTTCAGTTGGTTTTATTATACGGTGATATCTTACATGATTTCCCCAGTTAGCTGGTATATGAAATGTGGGATGAGCTAATACTTCTGGGAAGGTTGACCATTTTGATTCTACCATATCATTATCTAAAACTAATCCTGTATGTAGTACTTCAGTGGATGTGCTATCATCATAGTATGTAATCAGGTCACCTTTTTTCGGTATAGCAACTTCTTTGCAATAATTTTCTGTAAATTTAAATGTTGTATGCCAATCGTTTAGGCCAGCTATTGGGAGAGTTTCAGGGATTTTTCCTACAAGTCCTAGTTTTTTAGAAATAGCATAATTATGGCATTCACCATAGCGTTCTTCTTCTTGTTGCTTGTTCAGAATTGTACTAGAAGTATCTTGGAGGGTACCATCACTATTAAGAGCACCGTATTTAAACAAATTCATTCTTAATTTTCTAAGAGATCTATCATTAGGAGAATAGCTATTTTTCATTGCAAACATAAGGTTTCCAATTAATAGATGTGCAGCAAGAAATAGACTTTGTGCAATTGAAGATCGTTTTTTTATTAAAAAGTTCATGATTTCCCCTAATTCAATGCTTTTTTTTATGAGTGCATAGTTTCCCAGAAACTGTTTTGAGCAGTTTTACTTGGTTTAGCTATATGTTTTAATATGTAATGTACTGAGGTAGGGCTATAAATAGGTTCATGCAAGTGACTGAGTATATTCTGTAAATTTTTAATTTTTTGAAAATTGTACTCAGTTAGTTCATTAAATTTTTGTTGTTCTAGTTTGCTGTATTCATGATGAACTTCTTTTGCTAATTGCGTACGCTTATTTTGCAATGTTTTTGGTGGATAAGATGAAGTAAGTTTATGTAAAGTTTTATTTACTTTTTTGAGAGCGTTTTCTTCCGCTTGAGATAATGTATTTTTGTCTAAATTTTTTATAAAATCAAGTGCTTGATTAGATAATAAGTTAGGTCTGATTCCATAAAATCGGTGACTTTCCAGTGTTCTGTCCATATCAATTGCATGATATTTATTTTTTTTCTCATCAAAGAAAAGGTTACCATTATGACGGTCCCAATTATCAAGATATATATCAAGCGCCGCAATTTTACATAGATCTTTATGGTACGTTAAACTTTTTAAGTTATCTTGATCTCTTAAACCCCCATAAATATATGTATTTTCAGTGTTTTCTTTACCAGGTACAACAGTATGTAAAGTTGTTACTTCATGAGAATTTTGATTAGTAGAACTCGGATCATATGGAAATATTTTTACGCTATTAATGTTAATACCTACTGATTCTCCTATTTGAGCACCGAGTGCATCCTGAATAGCATGTTTTGTACTACAAGGATATTTTACAACAAATTCTTTACCATGAGCATCTTTTACAAATTTAACATTACCTCTCTGAAATCGTGTCGTTAATGGAGCTGTAAAAAATGTATTATTTTTTTCAGATGCACAAAGAGATGTTACAAGAAATAAATGTGCAACAAAGAATACACTTTGTGCAATTGAAGATCGATTTTTCGTTAAAAAGTTCATAAATTCCCCCAGTTTTAGGACATAAAAATAGGTATATAAAAATACCCTTGTTTACACTATAATTGTACCATTTTGTGACAAATTGTCAATATTGGAATAAAATTGGTTTTTTGGGGGTAATAATGCGATCTGGAAGGTGTTTTGTCAAAAAAAATGATTAAGAGCGCTCGAGGAAACCCTTCAACCTGCCTTCGCCAAGGCTTCCTCCTTCGCATAAAGCTTCGGAGGACACGGTCGGCAGGCACGGCAAGTTCTCAAGGCAGGTGTTTACTGCTGAGCTTGACGAAGCATCAGGGCGAGCGCAGAAAGACTAATTTGGGGCCAATTAATTGAGTAGACGCGCCAAGCGCCTTTGGAGGCGCTTCAGCTCAACAAAATTGGACTCAACAAGCTTTTGAAAGGTTTTTTGTTCCAGTTCCGTATAATCATACTGCGCTTGTGCAGCTATGCTTTTTTTAAGCTCACAGAGCCTTTCTGGGGGGAATTGGGTCATAAGATTGTCTAAAAAATCATAGAGCTTTTTGAGGGTGATTTTTGCTTTTTGAGATAATCTTTTTTTATCGAAATGTTTGATAAAATGACCTGCTCGGGCGGCCAAAAAACCCCTTCTGGAAAAGAGTGCATCCATATCAATTGCATGATAGTGGTTATTCTTTTCATCATAAAAAAGATTACCATTATGCCGATCAGCATTGTTGAGGAATATATCGAGGGCCATAATTTTATAGAGATCTGTATGTTTGGTGATATTTGCTAATTTTGCTTTGTTGGTGAGACCGCCCTTAAGGGTGAAATATTTGAGGGCAACATCCATTTTTCTGATTTCAGTACCAGGGACAAAAGCGTGAACCGTTTTCATTTGATCAGGATAAATATCAACAGAGCTTAAAGATGGTTCATGAGGTGGAAATATCTGCACATCGTTAATATTAATACCAACAGCCTTTCCAACTTCTGCGCCAAGAACATCATGCAGTGCATTGTTGGGAGTTCTTGGATATTTTAAAATAAATTTTTTGTTATTCGCATCTTCTACAAAAAAAATTCGTTTAATCGATTTTATGTGGCGTAGTGGAGGTGTAAAAAAAACATTCGCAATAATATTTGTGCAGCAGAACACAAGTGTAAGGCTTATTAACCCTTCGATACATTCTACTACGCTAAAGCTTCGTAGAACACTCAGGGCGAGCGGAATTGGAAATCTCGGATAAATTTTAAACAAGCGGAAATTTATAATGGCCATAACAATCTCATTTTGTTACGTTTTTTGGTCATTAATAAATTGCGCTCCGTGAGCCATGATAAAAATATATGTTTAATAAAGAGGGCACGTTCAAGGCATGAATTTGCATGCATGATGCGGTCATTATTTACGGGAAATATTTTACTCAGATGCAGGCGTTGTATAGTTTGTGACATATTGATATATCGTTTGCATGTTTTTATCTCTTTCTCGAT
>DATAXH010000064.1:0-6092 GCA_036266775.1 Candidatus Babeliales bacterium
AAAGACAGCGCTTTTACAAAAAATTAATTGCCGCCTTAATCACATTACGGAAAATATAGAACGTGATGAAACAAAAACTATTAATGCGATTTATGAAGAATTTGATGTTACTCATGAAGATCAGAAAACAATTAATTCTATGTTAAGTCAATATGGGGAATTTCAAAAACAGTATTTATCACGTCCTCATGAAAAACAGTGTGATACATTAGAATCAACATCATCAGAAATCTTATCACTCTGCAAACAAATGAATATTCATCCTACAGCTGTAGAATTAAAAATATCTCATTCTCCGAGCCCTCATGGTTATGTTGCTGTCGCATCAGGATTAGGAGCAAATTACCAATTTGAAAACAATACGTTGATCATCAATAAAGATGATATCATTCGTCATCCTGCTATAACTCTTTACCCTCAATTTTATGAAAAGACTTACAATGAACAGCTTGCTACATTTGGACATGAACTGACACATCTTGCCTCACAGCATTATGAAGGTTACAACATCTTAGCTAGGGAGATAAAGTATCTTACCAAAGCTCATAATGAAGAGATTATGAATAGTAAATATTTTAAAAATTTAGATATTATTCATGAAAGACAAGCAGAAATTCTACATAAAGATGCTACATGGGCAACAATAATGAGAAATAAACGAAATACAAGCTATTATCCAAATCATCTTTTTTTAAAACATTATGCACAATTGGCAGAAATCGATGAGTTACACAAATTAAAAGAAAAAATAAGCGCTTAGATTTTAACTAATCGCATAAATAAATTGATGTAAATATAAGTCCCGCCGGGCGGTTTTTGATAAACTGCAAGGCGGGAAGTTTTTATTGTTTATGCATTTCATATAACAACATTGCTTTATGGGCTTGTGCTTGCTCTTTGAAGCTTTCGCTTTTCTTTTCTTTGTTTTTGTAGTTTTTGGTAAACGTACATCTATTTCAACAAGTAATGTAAAGAAATTTGCAACACGTGTTGTTTCTTCAAAAGCCAGAACTCTCACAACTTTTGTTGGAAATCGAGCCATATTATACTTTCCGTTTTAAAAATAAAACTTTAGTTCAAAAAAATAGAATGTATCGTATGGCGTAAAATTACTTGAGGAGATGATTGGGTTTAATAACTCAAAAAGGAATTGTACGCCATACTACGCCAAGGCTGCGAATGGCAAGCCATGATATCAGCGATCTGTGTGAGATCACAAGGCATATCTATAATTGCGTACATGGTTATTCCTTTTTATAAATTTGTTCATTACAACTATTGGGTGCAATGATAGCATTATGTTTACTATAGTGCAAATTAAAAATTCTTGAATATTACTTGTCCTTTCTATAATCTTGGCAAAGAATAATTCCCAAAGAATGTGAATAATTTGTAATTTTTAATATTAGGTAAAAATGAATCTTAAAGATTTAAAAAAGCTTGTAAAAGGTGGAGAATCCGACATCGTTGAATTCAAAGCTTCAACAAGTCAACTTAATAGAGGAGTTGAAACCCTTTGTGCATTTTTAAATAAAAAAGGTGGTGTGCTTTTACTGGGTATTAAAGATGATGGTGAAATAATCGGTGAAAAAATTACTGATAACACCAAAATAGATATTGCAAATCAGATCAATCGTATAGAACCTCATCCAGATATTGACACATTATTTGTTCCTGTTAGCAAAGGTAAAGAAGTAGTTGTTCTTGTTGCAAAACCTGGCGCTAATGGCCCATATGTTTGCAATGGACGTCCCTATGTGCGAGTTCAATCAACTACAAAAGTAATGCCTCAAGAAGAATATAAACGTATTCTTAATTTACATATACTTAAAACAAGTTGGGAAGGCCTTACAACTAACGATTGTTCTATCAATGATTTAGATAAAAATCTTATTCGTAAAGTTATAGATGTTGCAATTACATCTGGTCGTTTAACCAAAATAGCTGAACGTACAAGTATTCCAGACATATTAAAGAAACTTAAACTTTTAGTTAATGACCGCCTTACAAACGCTGCGGTGATTTTATTTTGCAAGAAAGAGCAAAAGCAATTTATTCAATCAAATATTAAGCTTGCTCGTTTTAAAGGCACCACAAAAAGTGAATTTTTAGATAGTAAAGTATTGTGTAGTAATGCTTTTGAGTTATATGAATATGCTATGGCATTCCTGGAGTTTAATTTACCTGTTGCAGCAAGAATTGAAGAAGGAAAGGCTGCTCGCGTCGAAACACCAGCGATTCCGTATAAAGTACTTCGTGAAGCATTGGTAAATGCATTATGTCATAAAGATTACAGTATTCGTGGTGGATCAATCTCAGTTGCCATATATTATGATCGTGTTGAAATTGGCAGCACTGGTTTATTGCCAGAAGGGGTGAAAATAAAGCAGCTTGCACATAACCATGAGTCTATTCTACGTAATCCATTAATTGCTAACGTTTTTTATCTGTGTCATATGATTGAAAGATGGGGAAGAGGAACACAAGAAATGATTGAGCTTTCCAAGAAATTAGGCAACCCTCCGCCTTCTTTTGAAGAAGTTACGAATAGCGTAGTAGTAACCATTCCATTAAAAGAACCTATACATACTAATCAAATAATCGTTACCCCTTCCCCTTTACTGAATCTAATAGAACGACAAAAATTAATACTAGATATCCTGAAACATGGCCCGTTAAGCAGAAAGATGATTAAAGAACAAATGAAAGATCATCCAGATGATAGAGTTCTGCAACGCGATCTATTAATACTTAAAAATTTAGGTTTTATAACTCGAGAAGGAAGATCTAGGAATATTGTTTGGAGCTTGCATAAATCCAAGTATTAATTATCGCGACGTTTCACGACGTTTCGCGACACATAAAAAATGCACAATTTATACAAAATCACGATCCAATCGATATTATTTCGCGACGTTTCGCGACAATATCGCGACATTTTTAGTAAATTCTTGGCTCAATTTTAAATGATGAATAAACTGTCTTTATCGTTGCTAAGTTGATGGTGATTGGTGTTGTGGAGTTACTGACTGTATCTAGTAAGTGGCGCCATATGAAGCCTTGGCGTAGTATGGCGCGGCCAGTTTTCCGCTCATCCTGCCGTGTCCACCGAAACTTTATGTGAAGGTGGGAGCATGTCGAAGGACGTCTGGCTGTGCCACTAAAAATAATTTTGATAATACAAAAACTTTGCTTCGTGATTTTCACGATTATTTTTTATTATAGCTTTGCTAATCTGTCTTTAAATCTATTAGCACGACGTAAATCACTCGGATGTTCTGTGTTTGCATGAAATACAGCATCCATTACTAAGGGTTGGTTGAAAAGTTGTTTAGGAACTGTTTTCATAGCAAGAAGTTGAGGTCTTGAAAAATCATTGTCTTCAGGTGGTGAAATAATATCACTAAAAGATGCGTGTTTTTTTATAGTATCTACCCAATGGAGATATATGTCATGACGTTTTTCATGTCTTTTCATGTGTGCTGTAAGTAAATCTTTTTGATTAGGGATACCATCATCAGCCTTTAATTCATCATACTTTTTATACATATTCATATTCATTAACTTAAAAGCAAAAGGTAATGCAAATGCACCACGTGCAAGTTTAAAAACATTGCGTAGAGTAAAGCTTTTTTGAACGCCTGGAAAATATGTATGCGTAAAACGTGTTAATGTGGCAGATAATGATGCAGCACCAACTGTCCCAATTGCAGCATCATATATTGGAGCGTATTTGAGACTTCGCATAGTGCCATGAGTAAGTTCGTGATGCACAATACCAGTATGTTCATCAAGTTGTTCTTTTTCTTGAGTTGTTAAAGTTGATTTACTCAGCAATGTTTCAAGTTCTCCAACATATTTATTCGGAATTAAAATAATATTACCATTATCGTTAGTACTGTAATCATAATCATCACTGAGAATAACTTTAACATTATGAATATTTCTTGATTGAGCTATTTTTGTAATAAAAGCGGTAATTGTTTCGGGTGCATTAGATTGAACATTTTTTAGTTTTTCTGCACGAATATCAGCTGGATTGAATAGATATTTATCAAGTAATGGTGCGCAAGTTAAAAGCATTTCTGTTGTTGAACATAGGCTGCTTATTGCCCCTTTTGCGATTGTTGTGGCTATATTCATACTTAAAGAAGTGCCAATCTGCATAATAAGCGTACAAGCGATTAAATAGTTATTACGTATTTTCATAAATTATACCCTTTTCATGGATTTTTATCATTATTGTTATTATAATTCAATCTGAAAAAATGTCAATGCGTTCCAAATATCAATACACCCCATTAGATAGATCATTGGGAGAGGTTTTTGAGATTGTTTAAGCGGAATTGCTCTAAATTCTTTAATGCATTTTGGGTTGTGTTTTATAGATAATGTAATCTTTGTTGCATTATTAATCAGACCCAAAATCCTTTATATATTCTTTCCCAATGATGAGTTATAATACCACTTAAAAAATAACTGCTGTTAAAATTTATCATTGAGAAAGTACATATATGAAGCGATTAGTTTTTTTAAACTGCTTATTTTTTTCTCTTTTTTTCTACGTTTTTAATGGTATTTGTGGTGAAAATATAATTGTTGAAGAAAAATTATTACCACGACTATCTTTGTTTCCATCGTCTGCAAAACAGTATCGATCACAAGAGGGGTTTGGTGCTAACACACTTATACAAACACCTTTTGGGTACAAGGCAATAAAAAAACTTAATCAAGGTGATATTGTTATTGGTTGCAATGGAAAAGAAAAAAGAATTGTTGCTATTACAAAACATTATGTACATCGATGTGTAAAGCTTCTTATAAACGATGTGACTATTCATACAGGATATGACCAATTTTATTATATATCTTCATCATGTGTGGGTGTGAGAGCGAAAAATATTAAAGCGGGAGACATGTTGCTCAATGATACTCATGAAGGTTGTTTGGTTGTACACGCAGAATTAATTAATGAAAACAAATTGCTGTATTATCTCACTGTAGAAGATAATCATATCTTTTGTATAGCTCCAGGTGATGTATGGGTACACAATGCCGAAGCGCTTGTTCTTGGTCTTTCTAGTATCTGTTTAGGCAATGTAACTCTCATTAATCCTATTGTAGCAACTATTGGTGCTACCATTGCGCTTTCTGCTATAGCACACAAGGCTTATCAATCATATATACAACAGTTTCCAAATAATGATCAAAAAAGTGCATTACCTATTGATGTAATGCTTGCAGAACGTTCTTATTATCTCCGAAGATTAATGGCTTTAGAAACGATACAACAAGAACTTTTTAATATTAAAAATGGCTTAGAAAATCTTAGAGCTCTTTGTTTTGCTAGCTCAACAAGTTTTACGTATCAATTTCTAAAACAAACTGTTCCATTAAATGTTCGCAAGCAAAATCAGCTTTTACAAATCTCAGCTACACGTGAAACGCAGTTATCTAACAATCAAAAAGAAAATCTGAGAATATTGCGAGATCGTGAACTACAATATCTTGAGCAAGAAATTATTACTTTACAGACAGCTCTTGCTTTTCATTTCAATGAGCTTATAGAACAACTGTATGCTACTGATAATGAGTATAAAAACGATGGGAATGAAATAGATGCAGCTATAGTTTTATGGAACGATAATCTTGATAAAATAACGGATTTCATAGCGCTACAGTTGTATAAAGCAAATTTGCTCAATGAGTATTTACTGAATAATTTTGAGCAAAAAGTTGATGAGTTCAAAATAGTAGCAGATTATTATCATAATTGTATGAATGCCATGTGCATACGGCAAAGTACAAATATCATTGAACTTTTAGAAAAAATGAATCCTGTAATCAAGGAATATGATCAATGTATTTCAAACGAAAAAGTTCGGGTTGCCGAAATAGCAAAGATAGTAGAACAGTATTTTACGCGTCGTGGAATTTCAACCGGGCATATAAAGAATGAGACAAAAAATTACTTTCAAAAAAGTAGGAATAATCGTAATGCTCAGGTTATTGCTGAAGCTATAAGTAAATTAGAAACTGTTGTTGTCGCTGGTAGTCCTCAAAACAATAATAAAAACAACGATAATGATAAA
>DATAXH010000065.1:0-2719 GCA_036266775.1 Candidatus Babeliales bacterium
TATTGGCATTTGAATGATCCTTTCGTTATTTTTCACTTAACTAAGGTCCATTTTACCGTCCTCTGGCTTATTTAGCTATTTATACTATGCACTTCATATTTGAATTTGCGTAATTAAAAAAATAATATGAAAAAACAATTATTTACAGCTACTTTAACTCTTGCAACAATACCATTTTTTACTCTTTCAAACGTACAACCAAATAAATCTGCATTATTAGCACACTTAAAAAGTGTACAAGCTATCATAGAAAAAGATCTGAAACATTTATCTAGTAGAGATAAAGAATTACAACAACGATTACTTCCAAATTCTGTTCTTCTCACAAATATATGGAATGATTTTTTTGATCTAAGCAAATTAATTCAGGAATATATAAAAATAGAAAAAATTGCATTTTATCGTATATGTCATGAATTATACCCCATACATGATTGTTGTGATATTATTGATTGTGCTGACGATATAGATGAAAAAACATTAATTAAATTAAATATAGAAGAATTCAATATACCAAAGTACCCACAACAAAATACAAATTTCTCCCAATTCATGAATATTATTTTAGAAAAATATTTCCTTACAAATGATATACAAGTACTTGAAAAAAAAATGAATGATCTGATTGAAACAGAAGATAGTATCGATCTTGGTTTTATGATTATCTTCAACAAAATGTTAATTGTTTTATTACAAGACATTGAAAACAAAATTCGAGAACTTTCATAACTTATAAAAAAACCTGCAAAATATGAGTCCCAGAAAGGGGACTCTTTTTATTTCGTAATCTCTTTCCAATCAACACCACTACGCGTAGAAACTTCTAATGGAATGTTCCAACTTACTACCGACTCTAACACTCTCTTCACCATTTTCTCAACTGCAGCTGCATCATGCTCAGGAACTGAGATAATCAGTTCGTCATGGATTTGTAACACAATACAACTGTCTTTAAAATTATTCTGCAACTCTTTGCGCACTGCAAGCATGCCAAGCTTCATAATTTCTGCAGCTGTTCCTTGTGCAACGGTATTAATTGCTATGCGGCACGCTTCTTCATACATTGTGCGATTTTTTTCATAAATCGTTGGGATATAACGGCGCCTTCCCCAGAGGGTTTCTACATACTCATGTTTTTTTGCAAATTCAATTACAGACTCCATCCATACTGAAACTTGCGGATATTGTTCAAAATAACGCTCAATATATTTTTTTGCATCTCTAAACGGAATACCTAAATCTTTTGATAAACCGTATGGCGTCATTCCATAGAGCACACTAAAGTTAATACGCTTACCAAGTTGGCGCTGTTCATGAGTAACATCAATAACTGTTACATCAAATAATCGCGCTGCTGTTTCGGTGTGAATATCATATCCATGTAAAAATGCATGCATCAAATTTGCATCTTGTGATAAATACGCAAGCACGCGTAACTCAATTTGTGAATAATCAGCAGAAATAAACAACCGTCCTGCGCCTGCAACAAATGCTGCACGCACTTCTATGCCATATCCCGATGCATCTGCAGGTATATTTTGTAAGTTAGGATTGGAACTTGCAAGGCGTCCGGTAGCAACTGATGTCTGACTAAATGTTGTATGCACACGATTCGTTTTTATATTGACGTATGTTGGCAATGCATCAATATAGGTATTTTTAAGTTTAGCTAATTCGCGATATTTAATAATTAATACAGGAATAGGATGCATCGTTGCCAAAATTTTTAATACTTCCGCATCAGTTGAATATTTACCCTTGGGACTCTTTTTTTGCGGCGGCAACTGCAGCACATCAAATAACAGGTGTTCCATTTGAGCTGGTGAATTAAGATTAATTTTTTCTTTACCTACAACTTGCGCTATTTCTGCATCAATCACTGCTAAATCTGCAACCACTTTGTGATCAAGTTCACGCAACAAATACGTATTTAAATTAACACCCTCTTTTTCCATCTCATATAAAACTTCAATCAAAGGATGTTCTATGTTTCTGTATAAATCATGTAGTTTTTGATCTTTTGCAAATGCATCTTCAATAATTGCAACAAGGCGATATGTTTGATACGAATCAGCACATGAATACAATGATGCAAGTTCAAGTGGCACATACGAAAAGTCCTTGTACTTACCCGTCTTCGGTGAAGCTTCGTCGGGCTGGCGCCTGACCACATCTTCAAACGTCAGCATCTCTTCATGAAAAAAAGCATGTGACAGTTTTTTTAACCCTGCACTCTGCCATTCTTTAATAATTAAATTTGCACCGACTAATGTATCAAGTGCAACACCAGCTAATTCAATGCCATGACTGCTGAGTACCAGTTGATCATACTTTGCATTATGCAGATATTTTTTATATTGCGCATCTTCTAACATTGGTTTTAATATAACCAAAATTTCATCACAAGAAAGTTGTTGCTCACCTGTTTTATGCCCACACGGAACATAATATGCAACTCCTTCATCCACAGAAAATGATATCCCAACTAAATCAACTTCTAATGGCGACAATCCTGTTGTTTCAGTGTCCAGTGCAAATGCGCCCTTATTAATGAGATGCTCACACATCTCATGTAATTGTTGCGTGGTAGTAACTGTGATAAAATCATACTTTTTCCAATATTCAATTTTTTGTTGAATATCACGTGCACGCTCTTCCTTTGTTTCTCCTGCAGTCACCAACAATGATTTAAATCCAAGTTCTTCAAATAATGATCGCG
>DATAXH010000066.1:0-2252 GCA_036266775.1 Candidatus Babeliales bacterium
AATTTTAGGAACTAAAATAATGGTAATGCCATAAAAAAGGCTTGCCCACACACAGGTGTTTTGAGCAAAGCTATGGAATAAAGGCAACACGCCTAAAATTCTTTCTTCTTCAGGCTTTGGGAGTAAAGAAGCGATTTGTAACACATTCGTCATAATATTTTTTGAGCTTAACATCACACCTTTAGGAACCCCGGTTGTACCTGAGGTATACAGCAATGCTGCTAATTCATCGGGTTCAAGGTCAACGATTGTATCTTTAATTTCAGTTGTTTCATCAACATCGTCAATGTCACGTTCCGTGACGATAGGAGGTAATGCAATTTCTGTTTTTTCAAACAGTTCTACTCGATCAGATGAAGTCAAAATAAGTGCCGGCTCTGCATGAATAATAATATGTGCGAGTTCTTTTTCTTTTAAAAAAGTATTAACCGGAGCAACAACTACTCCGGCCTGCCATAATGCAAAATAAAAAATATAAAACTCAGGGGAATTTTCACAACAAATAATCGCTCTATCGCGTGGTTTGATCTGATACTTTTGAATAAGCTTTGCACTCAATGCTGATGCTAATGCATACAATTTTTTATAACTAATATGCTTATCTTCATAAATAAGAGCGGTTGTATCACCATGCTGTTGTACCGCTCTTTGGAGTAATCGACCAGCAAACATCAATTTGCCATTGCGTAGCAACTCTTTATACAATATATCAAATATATGCTGCTCTTTTTCTCGTACTGATTGTTTCATAATTTACTCTTCTATTTTTATAACTTGCACGGGACACTTAGCGGCGGCATTTTTAATGCGTTCTGCGAACGTTTTAAAATCGACTGGATATTTTACCTGAGAAGTGCTCACGATTTCAAAAACTTCTGGCACTATAAATTGACAAGAGCCGCAACTAATACATCCTGGTTCTACGGTTACATTTTTCATACACAACCTAAAATATCATGGTATAATTAAACCGTTCGTATGGTTCGACAAGCTCACCACGAACGGGTTTATATCTTACATTCCGTTCGCACTGAGCCTGTCGAAGTGAGCGAACGAATTACATTTATCGTAGCTTATTTTAAGGAAAAAAGTAATGCCACACCTCCACAAAGGCATTTTGGTCGTCATCGAAGGAATTGATGGTTCCGGAAAATCAACCCTGGCTCATAATCTATCCACCACACTACAACAACAAGGATTTGATACAACACTCACAAAAGAACCGGGAGCCTCTGAGATCGGTAAAGAGATTCGCAAAATCATACAGGCCCAAAATATTCCGTTTTGTTCAAAAGCAGAATATCTCCTTTTTGCCGCCGACCGTGCACAACATTTTGCTGACCTTATTATCCCCGCCCTCGAACAAAAAAAATTGATCATTTCTGATCGCATGGCTGATTCTTCACTCGCGTATCAAGGATATGGCAATGGATTAGATTTAAACATGATACGCACCATTAACAGTTGGACAATGAACAATATTTTGCCAGATCTTACCATTTTTGTTCATGTTCCCGTTGAAATAGCACGTGAACGTGCACAAAAACGGGGTTCTTTATCTGCGTATGAAAAACGTGAGAATTTTTTACATAAAGTTGCAAAGGGATTTGAAGAACTTTATAAAAATCGCACGAATGTTATAGTAGTAGATGGAATAGAATCACCAGAAAATCTTACAACACAAACTTGCGACGCAATAACACAATGGATACACACAAAAAATTATCTCTAGCTCCCGCGCAGCTGTATGTTGGTCAGCACAATCAAGCAGTTCTGAAAACAGAAAAATTTTTACAAGAAATGCTCTGTAAAAATAACGCATGCAATACGTGCATAAATTGCATGCAGATCAGAGAAAAACAACATCATGCTATCATGTGGCTGCATCCAGAAAAAAATTACACCATCGATCAATTCGATGATCTCTTTGCAACACTATCATTCCAATTACAACCTAATGAGCATTTTTTCTTTATTATTCAAAAAGCAGACTTTTTAACGCCTTCATGCGCAAATAAACTGTTAAAACCGATGGAAGAACCTCCAGAAGGTTATCATTTTATTTTACTCGCGGAGCGAACTGAACAAATATTACCAACAATTATATCCCGCTGCATTGTTCACACATTAACAACAACAACGCCAACACATAATTCACACCCATTATTTGAATGCTTTACCACAAAAACGGTTTCCAGCGACCAGTTTGCTAAAATCATCGACTCCGCGAATATTAATGAACGAGAAAGCGT
>DATAXH010000067.1:0-2726 GCA_036266775.1 Candidatus Babeliales bacterium
CAACAAACTGAAGATGGACAACTTATAGAAGAAATGACCACGCGCATAATTCATGCACGCAAAAAGTAAAAAAATATATGAAAAACGATCTTTTCATTAAAAACGGCATCACCATCCCTGAACATGAATTAGAAATAAGTACCAGCAGATCTGGTGGTGCTGGTGGGCAACATGTCAATAAAACCGAAACACGCATTACCGTCCGCTGGAATGCCACAACAACAACTGCCCTCTCTGATGAACAAAAAAATTATCTTCTTGAAAAACTGCAGTCGCAGCTTACCAGTAATGGAGATATTGTTGTACACAATAGTGAATCACGCAGTCAACAACAAAATAAAAAAAATGCTCTCAATAATCTTACTGCAATCATACGTAACGCCTTGCATAAACCAAAAAAACGTGTTGCAACAAAAATATCAAAAGCATTAAAAGAAGCGCGGTTAAAAAGTAAAGCGCATCGGGGTAAAATTAAAGAGATGAGAAGTAAAAAAATCGATTATTAAAAAGAAAAAAAAGGAGTTTCATGAAAAAATACGTAATGATTGGCTTATGTCTTATTAATTCACTCAACTGCATGGAACAACCACTTTTAGAACATAAACCTCAACGTGAACCACGTGAATGGGATGCCTATGCATATGATGAAGGTAATACAATACAAACCGAAGCCTTTTTACAATTCTTAGCAACAAATAAAATCAATACCAATGATCTCAGGATACTTGATATTGGATGTGGAACTGGAAAAATTGCCGCAAGACTATCATTAAAGGCTAAGCACATTCATGGTTTTGATGCAAGTAAAAATATGATTGAACAGGCGCAGAAAAATTTTGGGCATATCGAAAATCTTTCTTTTGAACATTGTTTTGCGGAAGATTTCACTTCACACAAGCTCCATAAACTTGCTATTGCCTCATTTTGCATTCATTGGTTTGAAAATCAAAAACAAGCCTTTCAACGAATTCATAACAGTTTAGAACATAATGGTAATTTTTTTGCAACTGTTCAAACAAGTAACAATCCAACACCACCCGAACTTATAGCTGCTCAAGAACTAATAGAAGGAATGAGTATTAATAAAGCGTACAAATGGATCACTGACAAAAATCTTATTGACCTAACAGAATGCACCTTACCCTCAACTGAAGAGCTTAAAAATATGCTTACAAGCGTTGGTTTTACAATTTCAAAATGCGAACAACAATCTTTTTTCCTTCCAATGACAAAAGACGAAATTATAAAAACAGAACGCCCTATTGTCTTCAGCAGACCAATGATGAAATATATACCAGATATTTTTATCGAACCTCTCTTCAATGACTATATTGATATTTATCTCTCAAAGTTACAAAAAGTTGGCGATGATAAATATTTGGAACAAATCATTACAACGATTATTTATGCGTGTAAAAAGTAAAGCGCATCGGGGGTAAAATTAAAGAGATGAGAAGTAAAAAAATCGATTATTAAAAAAAAAAAGGAGTTTCATGAAAAAATACGTAATGATTGGCTTATGTCTTATTAATTCACTCAACTGCATGGAACAACCACTTTTAGAACATAAACCTCAACGTGAACCACGTGAATGGGATGCCTATGCATATGAAAATGGTAACGATTTCCAAACAACTGCATTTTTATATTTTTTAGACCAAAATAAAATAACAATTGAAAACCGCACTATTTTTGATTTTGGTTGTGGAACCGGAAAACTTTCTGCTGAAATCGCAAAAAAAGCAACTCATGTACATGGAACTGATGCAAGTAAAAATATGATTGATTTTGCTATCAACAAATATGGTCATATTAAAAACCTTTCTTTTGAACATTGCTTTGCAGAAGATTTTCAATCTCTCAACCTACGCCAATTAGCAGTTGCTTCTTTTTGTGTACATTGGATTGAAGATAAAAAATGTGCATTCCAAAGAATTCATGATAGCCTTGCTCCAAATGGTGAATTTTTCGCTAATGTGCGAACAAGCGATAATCTTCCGCTCGAAATCATTGTAGCAACAGAAATGATGCCCTATATTACACAAACCATTTCTTTTCTAACCAATAAAACAGCTCTTGAACTTTCTGGTAGCTCATATCCTTCGCGTAATGAACTTTTTATAATGCTCAAAGAAACTGGCTTTGATATTCTTAAGCTTGAAGAACAAAGTTATTATCATGAAATCTCAGAGGATGAACTTCGAATATTACAATGGCCCATTATTTCCAGCAGACCCGTTATCAAACACCTACCAGAACCCTTACAAAAATATCTTTTCAAGGATTTCATAGACCGATATTTAAATAAATTACAACAAACTGATAATGGTAAATTTTTAGATACATATAGCGCTGTGATTATTCATGCGCGTAAAAAAAAGAAATAAATAATACTCGATAGTTATTCTAGATTATCGCCCTGCAACAATGATATTATAACAAAGAAATCCATAAGCTGAATGTGTCAACTGTTTCATTAAAGGGGGGAACTTTATGAAAAAACAGATAATCTCTTTATTGTGCATATTCAATGCACTCAATGGTATGGAATTACAACCTCTCCTCGAACGCACATCTGAATATAAAAAACATGAGTGGGATGCAAAAGCATATGACAACAGCAATAGAATAGAAACAGAAGCATTTATCTCACTACTCTTAAAATATAAAATCATCACCAAAGACCGTACTATTCTTGATGTTGGATGTGGAACGGGCACTATTGC
>DATAXH010000068.1:0-3646 GCA_036266775.1 Candidatus Babeliales bacterium
TGTTATGTATAAAATGGGTGGACCTAATGCATTTGAAAGCTCTTCTCAATGGATTGCATCTGAACGAGAAATTCAATTTTTAATCGATTATATCCATGAAAAAGGGTTACTTGAACTTGAAAAAAAAGAAATGCTCCAAAATGTTTTTCAACTCGGTAACATTCCTGTCAAAGAAGTCATGATGCCGAGCGAAAAAATTATCTCACTGGAAGTTGACACTCCTATCAGCACAGTATGCGAATTTTTCATCGAACATCATTACACAAGAATCCCCGTATATGAAAAAACAAACGATAATATCATTGGAATGATTCACCAAAAAGATCTCTTTTTTATGCTTTCAAAAGGTGAACAAAAGAAATTGCGTGAAATCATTCGTCCTATTATGTTTGTTCCAGAAACAATGCCCGTCATTGAACTGTTAGGAAAATTCAGAGAAAAACAACTCCATATTGCCATGGTTATGAATGAAGAGAACCAACTTACTGGACTGGTAACACTTGAAGATTTGATTGAAGAAATTGTTGGTGAAATTAGCGACGAACATGAATCAACCATTGGTAAAATTATGCCAATGGGAGAAGATGAATGGCTGGTTGATGCAACAATTACACTCGAAAATTTAGGGAAATTTTTAGGCATTACATTTGTCTCTGAAGGTGCTGTTTCTCTTGCTGGATTTTTGGCAGAGCTGTTGCAACATATTCCACAAAAAGATGAAGAAGCGACATATCGTGATTTTTTGTTTAAAATTAAAAAAGCAACCCCGCTGCATGTACAATTTGTTCATGTGTTTAAAAAATAAAGCTCCTTAATTTAAAAAGGTAGCATATGAACCCAAAAAAAACCTCGATAACTCCCAATGCAATAACAACAAAAGAATATGCCCAAGTATTATTAGATATAAAAAATCAGGTCAAAAAAACCCAAATCAAAGCTGCGCTCGCTGCTAATAAAGAACTCATCCTTTTATACTGGTCAATCGGTAAAACTATTGCCACCAAACAAAAAGAAAATGGATGGGGAACAAATATGATCGAAAAATTAGCTCAAGATCTTCACAACACCTTTCCTGAAATATCCGGTTTTTCGCGAAGAAACATCTTTAGAATGCAAGCCTTTTTCTTAGCCTATGAAAAAGTGCCACAAGCTGTGGCACAAATTACAGAACTTCCCATTTTCAGCATTCCATGGGGTCATAACGCAGTTTTATTAGAAAAACTCAAAAATCATAACGAGCGTCTATGGTATGCACAAAAAACCATTGAAAATGGTTGGAGCCGTAGCATGCTGGAGACATGGATAAAAGCAGATCTTTTCAACAGAAAAGGCAAAGCAATTACCAATTTTCATGATACATTACCAACTCCACAATCAGACCTTGCTCAACAAACACTCAAAGATCCTTATCTTTTCGAATTTCTAACATTACAAGATGAACACAAAGAACGTGACCTTGAAAGAGGTCTCATTAATCATATACAAAAATTTTTACTCGAATTGGGTCATGGATTTGCCTTTATCGGACAACAAATACATCTTGAAGTCGATGAAAAAGATTATTACATCGATCTACTCTTTTATCACACAAAATTACATTGTTATGTTGTCGTAGAACTCAAAGCAAGAGAATTTGATCCTCGTGATGCCGGACAAATTAATTTTTATTTATCTGCTGTTGATGATAAATTACGTTCACCAAAAGATAATCCAACAATCGGACTCCTGCTTTGTAAAAGCAAAAAAAAGCTTACCGTAGAATATGCATTACGCAGAAGTTCAAGTCCTATCGGGGTCGCAAGCTATGAAACACAAATTATGGAAAATTTACCCAAAGATCTTAAAGGAACCCTTCCTACTGTTGAAGAAATTGAATCAGAACTCGAAAAACAAGCTATAGTACAAGACGAATGAAAAACCACTACAAGAGCTGTAGCAGAAATTAAGGAGAAACTATGAAGCATTTTATTCTTATCACAAGCATTATAATTCCCACTCTTTCTCTCGCAATGGAAGAACAACATTACACAATGACCATAAAAAATGAGCTTTTCTGTAAAATATTTCTTAACGTAAAAAATCCAAATTCTCTTACATCTCAATCACCTTACCCTTCTATAGAAGGTCAAACATCAAAAACCTTCCTAGTCAATGAAGAAGAAAAGGCACATCAAACTCTCGCATTTCCTAACGGTTATCCTTGTGATACTGTAAAACTCCCGATAGAAAAAAACAAAACATATTTCACTATCAAAAAGCATCCTACAGAATGGCAAAAAGTTCTTGTTGAAGAGGATGATTCTCAAAAAATTATTGCTGAACTATTAGTCCTCAGCAATCCAAAATAATTAAAATTTATTGAACTTCTCCTATGACTCTTTTTATGATTGCTTATAATTACTAAATTTCTTTTCGCGCTCGTCCTGATGCTTCGACAAGCTCAGCAGTAAACACCTGATTTGAACTTGCCGTGCCTGACGAAGTTTTAACGAAGTCAGGTTGAAGGATATCTTTGAGCGCGCTTTAATTCTTCAATAAGTTCAGAATGAGCACGGAAAAAAAACAAAGGAAAAACGATGCAATCATTTCTCAAAACTTTCCTCATCACCATCCTCATAACAACCCCTCTTATTGCCAAACGACCTAAAAAAGAAAAACCACCCAAAGAACCACGTCCAGCACTTTCGCAAGAACAAAAACAAGCGATCGTATCAAACGTTGCACAAGTTATGGGTGGAGTGTGTACAATCGTTCAAGATCCACACAATCATCATAACATTGGCCTTTCTATTGCAAATATGATTCATGGACTGATGAGTATTATTGTAGAAAAATTCGCACACAGAGCAATTGATTTTGATGGTGAACAAGAAATGCAAGAATGTATCAATGAATTAAGCCAAAATATTAGCAAAGAAGTCACAGACATTATTATTACAAGAAATATGTTACGCAACTTGTAAAAGAAAACTACGCGCTGTAAAATATTCTATATATTACTATTTTTACTGCTGCAAAAGGTTTTTTGATGAAATATTACGTTATGATTATCAATATCTTGCTCACTTCAACATCCATCATCGCAATGGGTGATCCTTACGCGCATATGATACATAATATTGCCAATGCTTCCAAAGAAAATCCTTGTATCACATTAATCAATAACAGTCCAAAACAGTTATATATACGAATTGGTGATTTAGAAATAGATGGCATAAGATCTCTTATGCCTTTACAAAGCAATTCTAAATTTACATTCTCTCCTTACGCGCACCCTTTCTTTCTTGATAAAAAACAGATACAAAAAGGCACCACAGTAACATTTTTTCCGGGGCATCCAGAAAATAATAAAGAAGATAATACCAAAAGTCTTTCAGTTTCAATCGGAGGCAATTCCAAGATACAATTTGGAGATACATTACAGATTATGTATGAAAAAAATGTATTAGCTGTAGACAATATTCCCGCTCATGATTTTGACTATCTTCGTCTCACAAAAAAAACTCCAAAAACACTTAAAGTCCCCAATAAAAATCCGAAAAGATCTCTTTCAGTTTCATAACGTTAGCTTGTTATAAAAGCTGTTTCGAAGTATCCTATACCATAATTTTACACACACATAAAAAACCGGATCTTTCATGAAACA
>DATAXH010000069.1:0-10500 GCA_036266775.1 Candidatus Babeliales bacterium
ACTTGAGTGGGATTAGTATTTTCTTCCGCTCGCCCTGAGTGCCCCGTTAGGGGTGTATCGAAGGGTGCGGAAGATGTTATTTTTTGAAATAAATTGTAACAAATATACGGCGTAATTGATGACGTATTCCATGTATCCATAACATCAGTATCAGGTTTGATGTTAGAGTTGCCGCAATCAGGACAAGAGCCTTCATATTTGATTTCTTGAGGATCAACAGGAAGTTGTTCAGGGCGAGCGAGTAATATTTTGCCACAGTCTTGGCAATGCCACGCAGGGAACGGAATGCCATAAAAACGTTGACGAGATATTCCCCAATCCCATGCTAAATTTTCTACCCAATCGTTGTAGCGTGATTTCATAAAGCTTGGATGCCAATTGATTTCATCAGCCATTTCTAAGAACTTTTTTTTATGCGGCAATATGCTAATAAACCATTGCGGCAATATGGTGTATTCAATCTCTTTTTTGCAACGCTCATGTACATTGACTGAGTGAGTAATTGGTTGTTGGCGTGTTAATAAATTTTGTTCGCGTAGTTTTTCAATAACTGTTGCGCGTGCATCAGCAACTTTAAGTCCTTGTAAAAAGCCACCGTTTTCAGTCATCTTACCATCAAGTCCAATAACATGACGATACGGAAGATTATGTTTTTTGTACCAGATGATATCTGTTTTGTCACCAAAGGTACATACCATTACAAGGCCGCTTCCTTTATCAATAGCAACCAAATCATCAGGTAATAGAGGTACGGTCTGACCAAAGAGAGGCACGATCGCTTTTTTGCCATGCAAATGTGTGTAACGAACATCGTCAGGGTTATACAGTACTGCAACACATGCAGGGAGTAGCTCGGGACGTGTGGTTGCGATAATCAGATCATTGCCATCACTGTCTTTAAAGATAATATCATTAAAAAATGAAGATTCTTCTTTATCATCAAGTTCTGCTTGTGCAACAGATGTGCGGCAGGTGGTGCAATAAAGCGCAGGTTCTTGTTTGCGGTAGATATATTTTTTATTGAAAAGCTCAATGAATGAGTCTTGAGATATTTTACGTACATCATCTGATATGGTTGAATACGTTTCGCTCCAATCAGCAGAAAGTCCCATTTTTTGCCATAAATTTTTGAATGTTTCAGCAGCTTCATGCGATTCTTGTGTACAGAGTGCGATAAATTCTGAACGAGACATTTCATGGCCGCGAACATTCCGTTTTTTTTCAACATAACGTTCAGTTGGAAGGCCATTATCATCAAAGCCAAAAGGATAGAATACAGAGTAACCGTTAAGGCGTTTGTAGCGAGCTATGATATCAGTTTGCGTGTAAGAAAAAATATGACCGATGTGCAGTGTGCCAGAAACTGTTGGAGGTGGAGTATCTATGCTATACAAAGGGCCTGGATTGTTTTCCATGGCATAGGTTTTGTGAGCTTCCCATTGTTGTTGCGCAGCTGCTTCACATAGTTGGTGGTCGTATTTTTTTTCCATTGGCGGCTTTTTTTGTTTTTAACAAACATTTTTCGAGTTTTTAAGTTATTATGTATTTAAATATACAATGTTTGTATATTTCGACAAGATAAAGGGTTTTCAGGTATGAAAAGAAAAAAAATTAAACATCCCAATAAAAAGACGCTTAAAGCGATTAAAGAGACTGAAAAGGGCATGGGGCTTACGGAGTGTAAAGATATTAAAGAACTTTTTAAAAAGCTTGGTATCTAAATAGTCTTCAATTTGACCCATTTATCAATCCAGGGTACACTTTTTTATTATGATTACATTACATACAACAGAAATACTTATTAGTGTTATTACCTTTTTTATTGCCTATATCGTTGTTATTACCAGTTCAAATATGTTTCGTACATGGGTAGCATATAAAATGGGTGACGATACAGGCATGCGATTAGGTTATTTCACCTTCAATCCAATGGTGCATATTGATCCCATTGGTCTTTTCTTTTTATTCGCTTTTTATTTTGGATGGGGGCGTATGGTGCCCATCAATCCATTGTTGATCACTGAACCGCATCGTGCATTAAAGTTGGCAGCAGCATATCTTTCCGATTCATTCATGCATTTTATATTAAGTGTGATCGGCATTATTGCATTGCTTGCTATTTTTGATGTGAATATTTTGATGGTCATGCGTATTATGGTTTTGACCTATAATGTTTCACATTTGCCGATTGCAAATATGTATCCTGAGATATCTTCTTTGTTGATCTCCATTGGATTTATTGTCTTTGCATTTGTGTATCTTAATGTGGTGCTTGGTGTGCTGACGTTTATTATCAATTTTAGTAATTATCTTCTGTTTGTTTTTGCAGATCGTTCATATAAAATTGCTCAATATGCCAATTACATTACTATCGGATTACCAATTTTTCTTATTTTGTTTTTTTCGCCGTTTTTGCGGTTATTGTCAGTTAATTTAATTTCTTATATAGGGCTCATTATTGCTCATTTTATTGGCATAATGAAATAGGTAGTAGATGAAGAGCGCTCAAAGATATCCTTCAACAAGTTCAGGACGAGCGCAGCTAGGAACTGGACTTGTGTTTACTGCTGAGCTTGACGAAGCATCAGGACGAGCGCAGAGATAAAAAAATAGTTAGAGGATAGACCTATGGATAATATAGAAAAAACATTAGAGCTTTTACGTTCAGGAACAGTTAATATTTATTCTGAAGATGAACTGGTTAAAGCGATTAAAAGCGGTAAAAAACTTAAAGTAAAACTTGGTGCTGATCCGACTGCGTCTGATTTGCATTTGGGGCACATGGTTGTGTTTTCCAAATTAAAACAGTTTCAAGATTTGGGGCATGAAGTTATTTTTTTAATTGGTGATTTTACTGCACAAATTGGTGATCCAACAGGGCGTGATAAAACGCGTCCTCCATTAACTCCAGAAATTATTCAACATAATTTAAAATCATATTTTGATCAGGCAAGCAAAGTTTTAGATCCTAAAAGTCTTATTATTCGCTACAATTCTGCATGGCTTGGTAAATTGAGTAGTACTGATTTAATTAGTCTTCTTGCAAAAGTTACTCTCGCCCGTATCACTGAACGTGATGATTTTGCAAAACGTATTAAAAATAATGAATCTATCGGTTTCCATGAACTGTTGTATCCAGTGTTTCAAGGATATGATTCAGTTGTTCTTGAGGCAGATGTTGAACTGGGCGGTACTGATCAAACATTCAATCTTTTGATGGGCCGCTTTTTGCAAGAACAATATGGCCAAAAGCCACAAATTGCTCTTACAACGCCATTGCTTGTTGGTCTTGATGGAACCCATAAGATGTCAAAATCTTTGGGTAATGCTATTGGGTTAAATGAAACAGCTGATAACGCATTTGGCAAATTGATGTCTATTTCTGATGAATTGATGTGGCAATATTATATTCTGTTGCTCAGCAAAACTGCACAACAGGTTGAAGAGATGAAGAAAGATGTGGCAAACGGTACATTGCATCCCATGCAGCTTAAAAAAGATATGGCACAAGGTATTGTTGCACGTTTTTGGTCAGAAAATGATGCAGTACAAGCGCGGCAACAATTTGAATCATTATTCCAAAAACATGATTATTCCAATGCGCAAGCAGTAGCGCTACCTGATGGCTTTGCCAATCCGGTATGGATTGTTGAACTGTTAAAAGCTTTAGGTGCAGTAACAACATCATCTGATGCAAAAAGGCTTATTGAAGCCGGATCAGTGCACATCGGTGACGTGGCAGTGACTGATTTTAAAGCTGTGGTGGAGTGGAAATCAGGAATGATTGTTAAAGTTGGCAAGCATCGTATTTATAAAATTAAGTAATAGCCCTATGAATTTTTATCCTAATGCGCTCGTCCTGATGCTTCGTCAAGCTCAGCAGTAAACACTGCCTTGAGAACTTGCCGTGCCTGCCGAAGCCTTGGCGAAGGCAGGTTGAAGGATTTCTTCGAGCGCTCGAAAGATATCCTTCGACAGGCTCAGGACGAGCGCGGGGGATAAATATTTTTTATGAATAATATTATTACTCCCGGCTTCCTTCTCATCAACAAACCCGCAGATATAACATCATACGGTTGCATAAGACACCTCAAACGAATTTTAAAACAAAAAATTAAAATTGGTCATGCAGGCACCTTAGATCCATTTGCAACCGGATTACTTATTGTTGCACTGGGCCGTGAAGCAACTCGTCTTATTGATCATGTTATGAAAATGAAAAAGACATACATTGCAACCGGTAAATGTGGTGAGCTGACCGATACGCTTGATTTGACCGGTACGGTTGTAACAACATGTCCACATATCCCTTCCGAAGATGAAATTAAACAATCTGTAGCTTCTTTTGGCAGTTCCTATGAACAAATTCCTCCATTATATTCTGCATTAAAGCATGAAGGTGCGCGGTTATACTCATTGGCACGCCATAATGGCATGGACATTGAAGAGTTGCAAAAAATAGCTGAAAGTAAAAAAAGAGTTGTGCAACTGTATGATGTGCAGCTTGTATCATACGAATCACCATATTTTACTATCAAAGCAACTGTTTCTCATGGCACCTATATCCGTACATTAGTGAATGATATTGCTGTGAGAGCAAATAGTTGTGCGACAACATATAAGCTTGCACGCACCGTGATAGGGCATTTTGAAGTGGCCCAAGCTACACATTTGACTGATATTGCAACTATTGATGATATCAATCGGCTGATAATTTCTGTTGAAAATATCGATTTTGTCGATTAATCACAAACTTTACTTGAGATATACGACGTTTTCTCTTTTAAAACCCTTGTTTTTAAGGGTTTTTTCTTTGTATGATAAATTCAGATAGGAATTGTTGTGTTTTAATAATGAAGGAGCCGATATGTCTATGATTAAATGGCGCCCGTATGAAGAATTAGAGAATTTTGGAACAGAAGTTGAAAATCTTGGCATGGATTTATCCGTTGATATGTATGAGACGGATGAAGACGTTATTGCAACAATGAATGTTCCTGGAATCGCTGAAAAAGATATTCATGTGCGTGTTGATGATAATCATCTGCATATTTCTGGTGAGCGTAAAGACACAAAAGATATAGAAAAAGAACATTATTCTCACAGAGAGATTAGACGAGGACATTTTGAACGAACAATTTCATTACCATGTGCTGTTAAAGAATCGAAAGTAGTTACAAAAATGTCTCATGGTGTTTTAACGATAACTTTACCAAAAAAATAAAAAGGAAGTTTCATGAAACGTTTCATTAAAATAAGTTTATTAGGTTTAGTTGCAGCTTTATCGGCATCTGCAATGGTGGAAGCTAAAGCAATGAAGCAGCAACAAACTGTATCAACAGAAGAAATTCAAGAGCAAGAGCAAATGCAAACCCCAACAACGCCAAAAAGAATGCGATTGTTACCAGGAGCACAAAGAAGAGCAGAGCGCCGCAGAGGGGTACAACCGCAATGCCGTAGCGGTAATTGTCCGAATAAGCAAGGATCCAAACAGCCTGCAGTTTATACCCAGAAACAATATTCAACATCTCAATCGCACATAATATCTCATGGCGGTGGAGCATCTGTAAATATAACAAGCCCTCATGTTTCTGAAAACCAAAACAATGTTGTGGTAACTATGAATGTTGGTCCTGTTGCTGCTCAAGATATTGCAGCGGAGGTTGCAGACAACAATATTTATATTACTGGTGAATATAATCGTGCAGGAACTCAAATTTCAATCAATGATTCTGCATCCTTACCAGGCGCAGTTGATGTTAATGGTATGAAAAAAAGTGTATCAAATGGTGTTTTGACGATTACATTGCCAAAAATGAAATAATAATTGTTTTTTTATAAAAAGGGAGGTTTTTCATGAAGTCATTCAAAAATAATGTAGTTTTTGCAGCTTTGTTATTGGTTGTAGGTAATATGCAAGGTATGGAAAATATTGATGTTTTTCCATTTACTTCTTTACCAAGAGAATTGCAGCAGGAAGTTATGGTTATAGCTTTGAATAATGAAATCAATAGTTTGCCAATTGAGAAAGGATCATTACAAATTGCTGCACAAAAAATTAGAGATCTTGCGAGTGTCAATAAAGCTTTTAATGCTGCTAATAATCAGCCTAAATTTTGTTTACAGCTTATAAAAAATCTTACAAAATTTCCTATTCCTCATCATAGAACAGCAGATTTAGATGTTGCGAAGATGTTGGGTATCAGATGTGCTCAAGAGCGTTTCAAATTGCAAAAAGAGTTTATGGACTATATTAAAGCTTCAAAAGATAATGTTTCAATGACAGTCTTAGAAAATTTTATCAGAAGAGGAGTCGATTTAGATTTTAGTGGAGATAAATTTGGACAAACACCACTTATAGAAGCAGTATGGTTGGGTGACAGCCCTGATATGGTTAATTTTTTAATCAAAAAAGGAGCTAATATAAATGAGCCTAATTTTCCTGGTGGAGTTACACCCTTATATTTTGCTGTACAAGCTCATTTTTATGATAAAAAGGCAGCACAGTACAAAGAACGACAAATTAAGATCATTACAATGCTTCTTGAGGCTGGCGCAGATCCTGATAGAATGACAGATGATGAAAAAAGAAATCGTGATCTTCAAGAACGTGATGTATTTAAAGAAGCAATGGAACAAATAAAATCAAATAAATAGTTGTTTTTGGGCGTTGAATGACTTTTTAGCTATTAAAAAAGGCGCTCTGGGTTGATCCCAGGGCGTTTTTTAATGTCAATTATTGCTATCTGTCTTTTTGATTTGATAAAATAATATCAGGTAGTAAAATTTACTAAGCAATTAATGGGGGAAAAAGTGATGAATAAATTGTTTAAAAAAGATTGGTTAAAACGGGGTTGGATGGAGTTATCTGTAGCTTTACTTTCATTTTTTTGTGGGATTGAAGGCAAGCAGATGCAACCGAGTGGAACAAAGCCAGTAATAGGAATTCCTCAACCGGTACCACGGGTACAGTCTCCAATAATACCAAAGGCGCAAGGAATGCAAAAACCTGTTATAAGTACTCCGATAGTGCAAAAAGTACCTCAGGTTGCTCCGGTAAAAGTTGTTCAAAACCAAAAAACAGCAGATAGATTTACGCAAACAGAAGCTTTTTTGCAGCTTACGCGTGTGAGAGATTTAATGATGGCAGAATCAAGCTCTCAATATATTCCTTATCTTAATATCATTTCTGATTGCCTGGTAAAAGAAGAAGAATTAAAAAATAGCCATTATGCTTTTTATCACGCAACTGGCAATGAATGGCGCCTTGCGCAAGATTTATATACACAGTTATACATTCGGCAGAATTCCTTGGGGAAACAAGTTGGAGAGACCTTTTCATTTTTAAGATTTGAAGATTTTGCTGGGGTTAATGCTCAAGAGTTTTTAGTTAATGAATTGAAAAAAAATGGACTTATTAATGATACGGGAGAATTAGCAGCAATTCTTTTATCAGTGAATGTATCGCTTTTTGGTAATACTGGTAGATCGAGTTCGTGTACATGGAATTACTTTTTAACAGACATGGGACATAAAATTCCTGATCGTAAAGTTTATTCAAAAATGATGGATAAGTTTGGATTAACTCATAAATATATTGATGAGTTGCTATCTCTTATTAAATTATATGACACAAAAGAAAATACCTTACTTCAAATATTTGTTCCTCAAAATAAAATCGATGAGATTGGTTACTTGGCCTGGTCAAAAGGTATGCCTTTGCATGAAGGGTCAATTGATTGGATAAAAAAGTATATGCGACAAAAATCTTGGACAACAAAAAAGGGAAAGCATGTTGCTGAATGGGCGATGGAGGATTTAGCACAACAATTTAAAAAAGAGCAGGAAAAAAATCCTTTATTTAAAGATCTTATAGAAAGTGTTCAAGAAGGTGATTTTAGTGTTGAGGATTATTTAAAAATTTATCGTAATAAGCCATGGGAAATACCGGATATAAATCATACACAAGTTCGTCTTATTTTTTCAGCTGATGTTTTATTAAACCCAGGAGCAGGAGTGGAGTTTTATCGTTATTCAACTGTGTCAAAAACAAGATTAAAAGAATATTACAAACGGTTAAATGAGATAATTGATAAAATAGTTGCTGAAAAAGAAGGGGAAGAAAATGTTTAAAGTAAATAAAAAATTAATTATTTCTAAAATATCTTTTATTGTTATTTCATTTTTAACTTTTACAGATGTATCGCCAAAGCAGCTTAAAAATCCTGTTGTCCAAGCAGCATTGGAACAAGAACGAGAAACGGTAGCTCAGAGAGCAGGAGTTCAAGAGGTAAATTTGGGGGAGCTTCAATCTCAGACATCTTCTGATTTATATACGCAGACACAAGCGCATTTTCAATTAAAAAAAGTAAGAGAATTGATTCAAGAGAAATATAAAAATCAAGTAGTTCCTTATTTTGATGTTATTTCTCGAGCTATTATCAAAGAGGTGGAATTTCAAAATACCCATTGGGCTTTTTATCATGGAACTTCTCAAAAGTGGATGGTGTGGCAAGATGTTTTAACAAAGTTATCTAATCATTTTAAACCTTCAAAAGCAAAGGAAGGCCAATTTGTATTTTTGAGAACTAAGGCGCCTGAAGGATTAAGCCATATTAAAGCAAAAGAGTTTTTAGTAAAAGAGTTAAGAGCTCATGGGCTTATTGATGACCAAAATGAAGATCAAGGGATGTTGTTATCAACAAACCTATCTTTATTTGGAAATGTTGGTTTTGAAAATGAAGCAACTTGGACATATTTTATACAAGAACAATCTCATGCAGTATTGGACCGATCATTTTATGAATCTCTAATGGATGAGTTTGGGTTATCTCATGCATATATTGATGAGCTTATGGGATTGGTAAATATATTACCTTCAAAGCATGAATCTCTGTTGCAGATTTTTATTCCTAAAAATATTGTTGATAATGTTGCTTATTTAGCATGGATTACTGGTATTCCTGCTTATGATGAAGTAATTGATTGGGTGCGTACTAATGTAAAGAAGAAAAAATATAAGCCTGAACCAGGCAAATCAGCAAATATGATGGCATTGGCTTCATTGAAAGGTAGATTTAAAAAAGAGCAGGAAAAAAATCCTTTATTTAAAGAAATGCTCGAGAATATTGAAAAAGGTGATTATAGTATCAATGCTTATTTGAAGATTTATTGTAATAAACCAGAAGATTTGCATGGCATGAATTACGCACAAGCACGTCTTCTTTTAACGGATGACATTTTATTAAATCCTGCATCTGGAATTAAAATATTTAGATATACTGATGTGGATCATAGATCACTGGAAAAGTATGAAGAACGTTTAGATCAAACTGTACGGAAGATTATATCATCAAAAAAGTAATAAGGTAATTAATAAAAAAGAGGTTTGCCCCTATTGAGACAAGCCTCTTTTTTTTGTGGATTTATTTGCCTAATGTTTTTTCAATATCATCAAATATTGGATTGATGTAATCTTTAACAATCTGATGTATATAATGCTGATCGAAATGTAAAGGATCAGCTTTAATATTTGTTGTAAATATTTCTCTTAAATCATGTAATACTTGCTTTCTGTCTTGCGCATTGAATGTAGAAATATATCCCTTAATGAAAGGTTTCAGGGTTATGTTGAGATAAGTGCCCGGTTTTACACTTTTAATGATTTCTTTAAATTCATAAATTGTATCATTGGTTGAGAATGGTGGGAATATTAAACGCATAAAATCAATTTTAGGTATTTTTAATTTATTAAAACATCGAACCATTGTTTCGTTATCAATAAAGGTAAAATGTCCTGTTTGTTCATCATAAAAAATATTATGAACGTGCAAATCTCCATGAGCTACTGTTGCACCAAGTTTTTTCCCCGGAATGGGTTTCATAAATTTTCTATGGAAGTTACCTAGCTCTACACCAAGTATGTGATATGCTTTTTTGATTCTTTCTGCGTTTTTAGTGGATTGGTCGTCTCGAAATTCATTAAGCAGGTCAAATAAAACAGCCCCTTTTGCTGCAGGCATTGTTGCGATGTAATGGACATTCTGGTGATGTGGATGATAAGAAAAATAAAAAAACGGTAATGATATAGTTGGAAATCCTTTAACTACTTTTGGTGCAATAAGATCTTTCATGCCGGGGTATTCTTCTATTTGTTTAAGGTTGGTTGATTCAGTGAGACCTTTTTTTGATTCTTTAACGATGTATAAAAGTGGTTGAGTTGATGGAGTGCATGTTGAAGTTACTAAAAACAGTTGTACCGTGTTGTAACCGCTTCCAGAACCAAGTGATTCAATCTTTAGGCATTGTTTTTTATTAAAATCTTTATTTTTTAATTTTCCCTCACCATAAGCTTGAGCCAATATACTTGCAAGGCCATTTTCTGTTAAATTTCCATTTGATTTGAGTAATGCAGGATTTATATTCATTTTGTGTACAACAGTTGTTTCATCATAGAGTGTATTAAGAAAGTCTTCAGCAGAACTATTTTGCGCGTTATAT
>DATAXH010000070.1:0-2719 GCA_036266775.1 Candidatus Babeliales bacterium
TGGGATTATACATTAAAATGTCGCAAAATTTATGCAGGGCTTACGCTTGGTGGTTTTGTTCCCACAGGCGTTAAAAGAAGCATTTTTAATCCAGCATCAATTACCTATGGAGCTGATGGATTTGGTGGTCTGTATCTGAAAGGTGATGCACTATTTGAACTTAAAGAAGATATTAAAGTTGGTTTTTTATTAGAAGTAAGTAAACGATTTCCACGTACAATGGTTGCTCGTATGCCGATGGTTGCAAGTGAACCATATATTTTTGGACCAATTGTAGGGGAAGCTCGCATTAATCCTGGTGCAACATTAGGATTTTCTCCATATTTTATTTTAGAAAATTTGCGTGGCGGTCTTGGTTTGGGAATTCATTATACGCTTGTATCGCATGCACAAGATTGTTGGCAAGATCGTCGTAAAGATCAAACTATTCCGGTTGATTTATCACAAGTGATTAAAACATCAAAGTGGGGCGCGGATTATTTTACGATTAATGTTTTTTATGATTTTGGAAAACAGAATACAAAGCATGTTATAGATCCCATTATCTTTTTTAGATGGGATGTTCCATCGATGCTTTTTGTATCACATAATGTTCCTAAGACCAATAAAATAGCTTTGGGTGTTGAGTTGGCGTATTAAAAATTATTGAGGAATGATGTATGAAGTTTAGACCTGCAGAAAAACTGTTTAATTTTTTTTCTAATGATATCGCAATTGATCTTGGAACAGCAAATACGGTAATTTATGTTCGCGGTAAAGGTATCATTTTAAATGAGCCATCGGTTGTTGCAGTACGTTTGCATACGAAGAATGTACTTGCAGCAGGCGCACGAGCAAAAGAGATGCTTGGGAAAACTCCCGAAAATATTGTTGCAAGTCGCCCAATGCGTGATGGTGTTATTGCAGATTATGAACTAACTGAAAGTATGTTGCGTTACTTCATTGGAGCGATTCATGAAGGACGCAGCGGTTTTTTATTTAAACCACGTCCACGTATGATTATTGGTGTTCCTTCGGGGATTACCCAAGTTGAACGCAGAGCAATTGAAGAATCTGCAAAAGAAGCAGGTGCCCGTATGGTGCGTACTATTATGGAACCAATGGCCGCTGCAATTGGCGCAGGTCTTCCGGTGCAAGAACCATCAGGCAATATGATTGTTGATATTGGTGGTGGAACTACTGAAGTTGCAGTCATTTCACTCAAATCAATTGTATTTTGTCGCTCCGTTCGCGTGGGTGGCGATGAAATGGATGTTGCCATTGTTCAGTATGTTAAGCGTAAATATAATTTATTAATTGGTGAGCGCACTGCAGAACAGGTTAAAATGGAAATTGGTTCAGCGTTACTTGAAGGTGATTTCCATAAAAATAGCATGGCTGTTAAAGGAAGAGATTTAGTAACAGGTGTACCAAAAACAGTTGTGTTAACTGCACCAGAGGTGAATGAAGCATTACTTGAAACAATTGCAAGTATTGTTGATGCAGTTCGCGTGGTTTTAGAAAATACACCGCCAGAACTTTCATCAGACTTGGTTGTGAGTGGTATTACTATGGCAGGTGGTGGTTCATTATTACGTGGGCTTGATAAGCTTATTTCAATGGAAACAGGGTTGCCAGTATTTGTTGCTGAAGATCCTCTGTTTTGTGTTGTTAAAGGTGCAGGTAAAGTTATAGAAGATCTTGATTTTTTCCAAGACGCATTGATGGAGTAAATAAATTACGTGGCATATTCACAAGGCATTCCTTTAAAAAAACAGTTTGGGCAACATTTTTTGCGTGATGTACGCATTGTTCACAATATGATTTTTGCAGTTGAAATTACACCACAAACATCAGTTCTTGAAATTGGTTGTGGTGACGGTTTTTTAACGCAATATATTTTAGCAACGCCGGCAGCACGTTTACAGATATTTGAAATTGACCCAGATTGGGCACAGTATGTTCAAGAAAAATTTAAAAATGATGATCGCATGGCGGTGACATTAGAAAATTTTCTTGATGTTGATTTATCACAACTTGAAGAACATAAACCATGGACGGTGCTTGCTAATTTACCGTATCAAGTGACGTTTCCTATTTTACACCGTTTTCAAGAATACAGACATCTCCTTAAAGAAGGTGTTGTGATGGTGCAAGAAGAGGTTGCACAAAAAATCGTCAAACAAAAAGGGCGTGGGTATGGATTCCCATCGCTCTTTTTTCAGCATTATTTTGATTGGAAGTTACTCGATAAAGTGCCACCAACTGCATTCCACCCAGCGCCTAAAGTTTTTTCGAGAACATTGTATTTTAAGCCACGGGCTAATGTTATACCAATCCCTGAAGAAGAAAAATTTTGGAAGTTTATTAAGCATTGCTTCAAGCAACCGCGACGCACACTGAAAAACAATTTGGCACATACGCATTATCACATGGATAAAATTTCAAATGATACCTTGTTATTGCGCGCGCAAGAAATGTCTATGAAAGATTTTTTGGATATTTGGGATAAGATTCGATAATGCAGTTTAGAGTAGTAATTGGATTTCTCCTTGTTTTTATAAGTTATCTTCAAGCAGCCCAAGTGATTATTATTATGGGTCCTTCTTGTGCAGGAAAATCAACGCTTGGAAAATTTACATGCGCTCAACTGAATTCGCAATATGAAGAATGGCGTGTAGTAGATTTTGATGATGTGGAGGAAAACATTGAACATTTGATAGTCGCAGTAAATGAGTGC
>DATAXH010000071.1:0-15840 GCA_036266775.1 Candidatus Babeliales bacterium
CGGTCAAGATCAAATAAATGTGTTGCAGGATTAAATACAAAAAGATCCATAGGATTTATAATTTTTCCATGAGGTGGCTCAAGGATTCCAGTACCATGGTTCCAGAGGACGAGATCATATTCTTCTGCAGCATAATTTTTAATAGCCCATTCGCAAAAAGAAATGAGTGTTGCAGGGTTTCCGCTGTCCATTTGTTGCGTAAGGGGGTTATATGGATCAATATGCAACACTTGATCTCGTTCAATAAGGTAACGACGAGTGATTTTTTTGTTGCCAGATATACGAATGTCTAAATGAACAACAATTGTAATGTTTTGGTTTGAGCCGATATTTGCCATTTGTTGAATGTTGCGCGCGGCAAAGGGACGCAAATCATTATCCGCTGCCATATATATCATTAAGAGTCGCTTTGCAGGAAAGGTTTTATTTTTCGGTTCTTTTTTAGATTTTTTTGTAATGTGTTTTTTATATGTTTTAACGGAACTTGTTTGGTGAATTTCCTTACAAAAATCACAATAGCATTGTTCATAAGCAATTTTAGTTTGACTGTTGCTTGATATATCGTTTGCTTTTGCATGAAGCGTGTTGAGGGTAAAACATAAAAGTATAAGAATAAGTTTATGTATTTTTGTGTTTGATGTTTTAGTAATAAGTTTTAACATTGACATTCTCCTTTTTTGAGTGTGAAGTTAATGATTTTATACTAGGCAAAAAGAAGGGTAATAATCAATATTTGATTATTTGAACTCGTACTGGGTTGATAATTGATTGAACCATGCCAAAGCAAAAGTTAGTGCAAAACTGAGTTGAAAATCGAGAAAAAATAAATAAAGAGGACTATACAATAAAAAACATAAACAGACCAACGTTACATAATGTAATAAATGAAATGATGTTTTAGTGAATAAACATATTTTGTTAATGATAAAAAGAGCGAAGGATCGTGTGAAGGGTGCAGATGTCCATGTTAATATAAAATAAATACAACTCAGTAAAGTGATCATAAGTTGTTTAATGATAAGCGGTATGGGAATGCAACAAAAAATAGTATGCCAAATTAAAATAAAGAGAGCTAAATGTAAACCAGATCGTGCAAGAAAATGTGAGATTCCCCATATTTTAAATTGTTCATTTGTTTCTTCTAATGATGCTTTAACGCACGCGCGGTTTCCTAAAAAAAGTGATGAAAAAAAACGGAATGTGTGTGGTGAAAGTTTATTGGCTAATGTATCCAAAAGTCTCTTTTTTTGACTCCATATCCAATAACGTAACGACCATGTTGGGTGATGATCAATGGTATACTGTGGAGCATTATCAAAAATTGTTGCAACAACTTGTTCCTTGATTTGGTATTGTTGAAAAGATTCGCTTGATGGTTTTTTGCAACAAATATTATAAAAAGCCACATTGTCACCAACGGAAATGTTGTTGTTTTTTGTATAAAGCAACATTATTTTGCTGTTTGTTTGAATTTGTTGGTCTATTGCAATAGTGTCAATCGCGATCGTGAGCACCGTTATTTTTTTGAATTGTTGCACTGTTTCACTTTTATCTATAACGGCGCCAGTCACCGTTATTTTTTTATTGTGAACGAATGTGTAAAAATCATTATAGTCACGCAACTCTTTGTGATGCAACCATGCTCCAATGCAACTGAAAAGAGAGCAAATAATAAGTTGTTTTAGTAGTGTGTGATGTTGCGAATTTCTGAATAACAGTGTGCACAAAGCTATTGTTGCAAAAATAATAAGCAGAGGAATCAGTAGTGTGTGGAAAGTAATACCAATGATAAAAAAAAGCGTGATGAGAAAAAGTGGAGAAATATTAATGAAATAAAAGTTGTTGGTGAGTAGGTGTATCATAGATTAACATTTTGTCATTTTTGCTTAGATGAGTCAATATTATAAATATTTGTTTTATTAATTTTTGTTATATTAACTGAGAATAAATGAGCAATGTAAAGGTATATAATATGATTCAGCAATTGATAATTGGCGTTTGGTTCATACAGATAATTTTTTTTACGATATCTATGGAAAATAGATTGATTGATGTAAAAAGTGCAGAGAATTTAGTGTGTTGTCAGAATAATCGTGGCGATATAATGTATATAGAACAATGGAAGATTAAAGAGTCAAAATTTTTGCATGAAAAACAATTAATACAAAACAATTTAAAATTGGACATTCCTATTTATATTGGGTCGATACATAAGGAAGAATTAGAGCTATTTTCTAAAGCCCTTGATTATAAAAAAGATTACAGTTTGCTGTACCGTTATGTACGTTTATCATTTGAAGAGCGTCATATGTTGCTTAATGTAGTACGTGAGTCAAAATTAGATGCAGACGAATTAAACAAAACATTATGTGGTTTTTATGCTGGATCTTATATGAAAGAAATAATAGAATTAAACAAAAATGTATTATCTGATGTTGCTGATTTGAAATTAATGTTAATTCAGGACGATGAAGAAACCGATAAGCCGTCATTGTCAAAATCACAGTATTCTTACTGGTTTGGTTGGGCTTGATACTTTAAAAACATTATAAAGGAGATAGAGAAATGAAAAAAATAATCAGTTGTGTGCTTTTTTTATGCATACCAATGAATATGCTTGCCATGGAGTTGCAGAGAGATAAACAAAAAATAAATCTTACATTGGTAGATGATAACAATAAAATGTATTCACTGGCTCGATGGAAAGTTGCACAAGAGTTATATCAAGGTGATACTCTTACTATTCCGGGTATTACTGAAAAAGAAATTTCACATTTTGACAAAGAGCTGGACTTAATTGAGGAAAAAATTCAAAGCGATAAAGATGAATTAAAAAAAGAGATCAAAAAAAAGATTATATTGCATCATCTTCCTGCATATAAAGCAGTATTTGATTATCTTTTAGTTTCCATGATTGCAGATAATTTTTACAATGATCGTGTAAAAGCAGAAAAAGCTTATTCGTTTGAACCTGAATTAGTAAAAAAGACAGACAAGGGAAATTTATATATACCTCCAGTAAATAAATTAAAAGAAGAAGATTTTAATGATGCAGTAACGGGTATACCTCTTACAACAATGATGTGTATACGCGATAATAATAGAGGTTGTGTAGACATATTTAACCACAATAGGTCTGCATCTGATCGTAGTGGTAATGTGACATATTCTGCAATAGGTACAGTGTCATATGATCAAAAAGATATTAATGGACTTGGTGTTACTACTGATTTGAGATATTTGGTTGCTACGTTTGATAATATGCTGGTATCTAAAGCAGAATTATATAGTGAGGATGATCGTACTACATATGATCTACTGAGAGGAAATATAAAATTAGCTGATATTTATTTGTTATTGCATTTGTATAAAGGGATGCAACAAAGACGCCGTGCTGATTTGCAAGATAATGAAGATGATTATATTCGCAATTATTTGACTATCAATGAAAAAGGTAGAGAGTTTATACAAAAGTATTTTTTATCATAAGCATGTTTAATTTTATAATGAGTAAGGCTCCTGATCACAGGGGCCTTTTTTAATGGACTTTGCAATAACTATCATTTCTGAGTTATGCTGTTTTTTAATAAAAAAATGAGAAAATCCTTTGGTAGTGAGGTGGTCTATGCGTGCTTATCTTGTTAAATTATATGCTCTTGGGTATTCTGTAATTCTTATAACCTTATTTATCCATCAAACAGAATTGAGGGGGCTCATGTCAGATCATCCGCATGTTATTAAAAAAGTATTAGATAATGGGTTGACCATTTTAATTCGTGAATCTCATGAAATTCCAAAAGTATCTTTTCAGATTTGGTACAATGTTGGTTCAAAAGATGAATTAACCGGAGAAAAGGGTATAGCGCATCTTATTGAGCATATGATTTTTAAAGGTACTGATACCTTATCTGAGTCTGATATCAATGTTCTTGTCCATAAACTTTCTGGTAGTTGTAATGCGTTTACATCATATGATTACACTGGATATTTATTTAATTTTCCGACGCATCATTGGCAAGAAGCGTTTCCTGTTGTTGCTGATTGCATGACCAACTGTTTATTTGATGATGATATGCTTAATTCTGAAATGAAAGCGGTGATTCAAGAGCTTAAGTTATACAAAGATCAGTATGAACGCTCCTTGATGGAAGAAATGATTGGAATGATTTTTGCAGAACATCCATATCATTTTCCTATTATTGGTTATAAACAAGATTTATGGAGTGTTGCTGGTAAAGATCTGATGTCCTTTTATAAAAAACATTACAAGCCTAACAATGCAACATTAGTAATCGTTGGGGATGTACATCCTGATGAAGTTGTAGATCTTGCAAACCAATATTTTGGTGAAATTCAAAAAGATCCCGAATACATAAAAAAAGAAAATTTTTTCCATCGTGATATCGCATCAAAATCATTAACATTGTACCGTGATGTTGCTCAGCCAACGCTTGCGTACGCATGTGTTGTTCCTGGTGCGGTTGATAAAAGAGATACTGCTTTAGATATTTTTGAATGGATTCTTGGCAAAGTTAAAAGTTCACGACTCTATAAAAAATTGGTTAATGAAACCCAATTAGTGACCAGTGTATCAACAGGTTTTTGGAATTTGTTTGATTATGGTATTTTTTTCATTCTTATGGAACCTAAAAACATAGAAGATGCTGTAGAAATTGAGCGTATCTTATTGGCAGAATTAGAAGATCTTTCTCAAAATGGTATACATGATGATGAATTTGCAAGAGGGTTCAAGAAAACACAAATGTCATTTTATAGTTTGCTTGAAAGTATAGAAGATCAAGCTTACGCTATTGGACATACCTATTTAGCAACTGGTGATGAAAATTATGTCTTTACATCTTTAGAACAACCAGAAGAAGTGTTAAAATCGCAAATAGAAGAGTTGATTCGTTCATATTTTCGTCCTGCAGTTATGCATAAAGGGTTTGTGTTGCCTTTACCGCAATCAGAAAAAGGTGAATGGGCTGTATTGCAAGAAGAGTCAGATAAAGAAGATGAAGCAATTCTTTCAGCACGTGTACGTTCTACAGAAGTTGGCGGAGCCGTGTATGCAAACAATGTTGAAGTACAAGTTCCAGCACAATTTCATTTTCCTAAACCTACCACAGCGCAACTTTCAAATGGTTTAAAATTGTTGTATCACCATAATAATATGACTCCTAAAATTAATATTGTTTTGGAATTTACAGCACATGGTTCTTATTTTGATCCTCAAGATAAACAAGGTTTATATACATTTGTTACAGAGATGATGACTGAAGGTACTCAAAAGTATACCGGTGAAGAACTTGCTGATGCTATTGAGTCACGTGGTATGTCATTGGATGTGTATCCTGGTGGTATTGCATTAAAAATGCTCAAAACTGATTTTGTTTTTGGTCTTGAATTATTGAAAGAGATTGTAACGCGTGCAACGTTTCCAGAATCTGAAATAGAAAAAGTTCGCGATCAATTGTTAAGTGATATTAAACAGTATTGGGATGAACCACGTTCTTTTATGGGACATTTGGTACGTGAAGTTATTTATAAAAACCATCCATACAGTAAACAAAGTATGGGAACCGAAGAATCTATTACAGCAATGACGCGTCAAGATTTGGTAGATTTTTACCAACAATATATTTCTCCATCCGGTGCTCATATTGCGATAGTTGGTGATGTGGATGATTATGATTTACATAAAGAGCTTGAAAATGTTTTAGGCAATTGGCAAGGACCAACAGTTGAAGATTTGCAATATCCGCAGTTATCTCCTGTTGAAAAACAGGAAATTAATTATCCAATTAATCGTGATCAAGTTGTACTCTGCTTAGCGCAACTTTCTATTGACCGTAAAAATTCCCATTTTGATGCATATTTATTATTTGATCAAATTTTTGGTGGCGGTGCATTAGGATCTATGAGTTCACGACTATTTGATTTACGTGAACAAACAGGACTCTTTTACACGATTCGCGGATCATTACTTGCGGGAACTGATGAACAACCAGGAATGTTTCAAGTGCGTACGATTGTTTCTGTGGATAGACTTGCAGAAGCGGAAAAAGCAATTAAGAATACGATTGATACAGTTGTGGATACATTAACGGAAAATGATCTTGAAGAAGCAAAAGCTGCTGTGATCAATACGCTTGTTGATAGATTTGTATCGAACAGTGATATTGCAAAAACATTCTTATTTCTTGATCGTTTTAAACTTCCTGCTAACTATTTTGATAATCGTGCTGCACAAATCAAAAAAGTTACACTTGATGATATGAAAAAAGCGGTGAAAAATATTTTATCATCAGATAAATTAATCACTGTGCGTGCTGGACGAGTGTAAGATTAGGAATATATATGAAGCTTAAGGTTTTATTACAGATCCAGAATTATGGTTTGATTTTCTTAAAAAGCGCAATTTAACTGAAATAGAAACGTTTGATTTGAAAGAGGTTGGAAATTTTCCAACCTCTTTTTTATGTAATTTTTAAGGGGTAATGTTTATATGTATGTTCGCTTGTGAGTTAATTTTGTTTAAATATATGTATTTTACCATTAAAAGATCCGATTGCTAATGTTTTTCCAGAAGAACCAAAACAGATAGTAGATATGTATCTATTATGGGAAAAGGATGAGATTTCGGTAAAAGTGTTTAGATCAAAAATGTGCACAATATTATCATTTGATGCAATGGCAAGAAATTTTTCAGATGAATCAAAAGCACATGCGCTTACCGAACTTTGCAATTGAAGCATTATGACTTCTTCGCTGTGTTCTGTATCAAATAAACGCGCATGATTAATGTCAGATCCCATTACAAAATATTTTTTCGATGGAGATACAGCTATTACTTTAATCCACTGATCATATTCAAATGAAATGTATTTTGTATTTGTTGCCAGATCGATACATTGTATCATTTTTTGAGACATTTTTAATTTGATGCCACATATATTGTTGTTATTGTCGAAAAAAATTGAGGATATATTCCCTGTATGATTAAGAGAATAATAAGGATTATAGCGTATTGTTTTTTTGCGTTCGTCATAGTGAATTTTAAAAATATGTGTTTCTGGCGTGTATAATAACACTGCAAATTGGTCTCCAGCCTGATCAAAACAGATTGAATTGATTTCATCATCAAAATTTTTAGACATCAGTTTTTTGTTTGAGATGACATCTCTTATGCATACATGTTTATGACAATCTGCTATTGCCAATAATTTTTCAGAAGGATCAAAACATATTGCGCTAATAAAACAATCATTTTCATCATTTTTGATAGTTTTATATAAAGACCAAGTTTGTTGGTTATTATGTGTATAATTAGAGTTTTGACTTTCTATGCCAATGAGAAGATTATTCCAAAAGACGATGGCAAAAAAAGAAATAATTTTAATATTCATGGTACATTTTTACATTTTTTTGGTTACATCGATACATTATATAATTTTTGAGCTGAGTTAAATATTTTTTTTTGTTCATCATTATTAAGTGGTATAGAAAGAATTTTTTCAATACCATTTTCTCCTACAACAACAGGCATACTGAAATATACTTTGTATTCTTGCATATATACAGAAAGAGGGATAACTGTTTTTTGATCAAAAACGATTGCTTCACATATTGCTGCAACGCATGTAGCAATACCAAAAGAAGTGGAACCTTTGCATTGTATGATTTCATACGCTTTGTCTTTTACCTGCTGCGCTATGCTGTCTAAATTGTTTGCCAAATCAGGGAATTGCGTAATTGGTGTGCCAGCAATATCTGCTGATGACCACGCAGCACATTGAGCATCGCCATGTTCTCCGATAACATATGCATTAACTGATGATGGAGCGATGTTTATTTTTTGAGCAACAATACCACGTAAGCGTAAACTATCCAAGAATGTACCGGTACCAAAGACTTGGTGCTTTGGTAAACCTGAAAGTTTTTGAGCAAGCATGGTGAGAGGATCAAGAGGGTTGGTTACCATAATAATAATAGCTTGCGGATGTACGGGTTTAATTGAATCAAAAATATTGGAAATGATTTTGTGGTTTGCTTTGAGTAAGTCAAGGCGTGTTTCCCCGGGGTCTTGTGCTTTTCCTGCGGCTATAATGATGATATCCGATTGTGCTGCATCTTGTGGGGTTCCTGCTCTGATTTGTGATGATCCATTAAAGAACGTGGCATCAGAAAGATCTAAAATCTCTCCATGGCAGCGGGTTTGATCGATATCTACTAAAATAACTTCAGCAATGATTGTTTTAAGAAGTAAGGCATATGCAATGGTCGATCCGACTGTTCCAGCGCCAATTATGGCTATTTTTGAATGCTTCAAATAGATTCCTTTTTTATTAATCTAGTTGCTCATATTTGATGTCGCTTACATTTTTTGTTGTTGTATCAAAAGCAATGCCGACAAGTACTATTGTTTTATCTACAGATTCATATTTTTGGTAATATTTTTTGGTTTTGATTTGATTTAATGCATCTGTTGCTGAATTATTGATTTTAAATTCAATAATAAAACAGTTGTTTTTTGTTTGAATTACTGCATCGATTCTGCCAATATTTGTTGGTTCTTCAACAATAATCTCAGCACCAATCATTTTTAACACAAGATAAAAAATAGTTTGATAATATTTTTCTTCACCAATATGTATAGTGTAGGGCACTGATGCAAAAAGCCTAGTGAGAATTGGAAGTATTTGTTCAATGGTGTTGGATTCAAATGCTTTATGGAGTAAAAAGACAACGTCATTAAGTTGAGAACCTGGCAATGTGGTCATTGATTTAATGATGTGCTCTGCCAACGAGTCAATGCATTCTTTATTAGGAAAGCCAAGTGTATAATTGCGAGTATCACTATTATATGATTTTATGGTTAGGTATCCTGTCTGAAAAAGCAACGTTTTTAAATCAATAGCATCAACTTCAAATTGACTCAATTCGCTGTTTGTTGCCTTTGTGTAATCAAAATCTTGGATAGGATAATTGTTTACTTTTAATAAATTGATTAAAAAAGTTGGTGTTCCTGTTTCAAACCAATAATTTGAAAATTGTTTTTTTTCCAAAAATAAGAGAACAGAAAATGGATTATATATTTTTTGAGTGGTTTGGCTGCTGAATTGATAACCATCATACCAAATGGTTATTTCATTGAGTAATTGTTCCATTGGATATTTATTGTAGAAAGATGCTTCTAGCAAATGGGGTTCAAAATATTGAATGATTTCATTTTTGGTGTATCCAAGTAATATGTTGTATCTATTGTCCAAGCTAATATCATTAAGATTATTTAAACCAGAAAAAATTGATGTTTTTGAAAATTTACTTACTCCTGTTAAAAAAACAAATTTAAGATATTTATCAAGTCCTTTTATAACGGCATAAAAGTTTTTTACTGTCTCCCGTATTTCATGTGCTATTTCTGGCTTGTGAATATGTTTTAAAATTGCATAATCATATTCATCAATTAATAGTACAACAGGATTTTGATTTGCGAGTTGCCTAACCAAAGTCTGTAAGATTGCACCCGGTTTAAGATTTGGATCAACTGTTATTTGATATTCATTTGCAATTGTTTGTAAATAAAATGTAAGACTAATGTTTAAATTCTCAGGACTTGTACAGTCAATATCAGAAAAAGAAATAGAAATAACTGGGTATTTTTTCCAGTCATATGGTAATGATTCAATAGCAAGACCAGTGAATAGTTTTTGATTACCAGAAAAGATCTCAGAGAGGGTAGAGACAAGAAGTGATTTTCCAAAGCGTCGTGGACGGGCTAGGAAATAGCATTTACCCGTTGTGATAAGTGTATGAATGTAGCCTGTTTTATCTATATAGACATAGTCTTCTTGAATAATCTCTGAAAATGTTTGAATGCCGATAGGTAATTTTTTCTTTAACATTATCTATTTCGTTGGTTAAAATTCTCTTTTAATTCAGTATATCACAATAAATTTCTTTATTTTTATGTTTAATATAGCATGTTATATTAGTTCGTTGTCTAGCTAATACTGAAGTTTTTAGTACGTTACATAGGTTATTATGAAAAATATACACGTGGTCATTTTAAGTATGATGGTAATGATAGTCACAACAGAATATGCAGTTGGAGAATCTCAAGAAACAAATATATATACTATTCCAACCAAGAATTATGAGCATCGCTATAGATTGGATGTTATATATGAAGGATCTCGGAATGGAGCTAGGGCTATTATGAGGGTTGGCCCTTTGATTTTGCTTGCAATACAAATAGGTAATCATGATTTAGCAAGACAGATGAGGATGAGTTCAATAAGGGCAGCTTTAGAGCATCAAAAAATGATGATACTGCTAGCTCAAGAAAGTTTGAAAGAATGGGGTTATATAGTATAAAAATTTCGCCCTCAATGACAATTTGTCAGTTTACAGTAATTGTGGTACTATAAAATAAGATATTTTTAATAATCGTATATTTTTAACCCTTTAATCCTTTTCCTATCATGGGAAAAGCAGGATCAGATGCATGTCAAAAGAACTTATAAGACCGGAACAATTCCGTACGGTTAAAAGCAAAGCACATATCGATGAATCCCAGTTACAACTTAACGATGATCTCCAGCGCGAGTTGGATACCCTTTATAAAGGTGCTGTTGAGACCTTCCAATTGGGTAAACTTATCACAGGTACGGTTATAGCAGTTGAAGATAATGGTGTCCTTGTTGATATTAAATATAAATCTCGTGGATTAGTCCCTCGCTATGAATTTGGCGAGTACGAACTGAAAAAACTACATTCAGGCGATGCAATTGAAGTCATTCTTGACCAATTAGAAGACGTTAATGGCAGAATCGTATTATCATACGAAAAAGCTAAAGAAATGCGCGCATGGGATGAAGTTACTAAACTTTTTGAGAAAGGCGAACCTGTTGAAGGTATCGTTACTCATAAAGTTAAAGGTGGCTTGAATGTTGATGTGGGTATTCCAGCATTCTTACCTGGATCACAAATTGATTTACAACGTGTGACTGATTTTGATCAATATGTTGGTCAAACTATCAAAGCATGTATTTTAAAATTGAACAAAAAACGTGGAAATGTCATTATTTCTCGTCGTAAATACCTTCATGACCAACGCTCAGAAGATCGTAAAAAGATTTTGGAAACATTGGCTGAAGGTCAAGTTATTCAAGGCGTTGTTAAAAATATCACCAACTATGGTGTATTTATAGACATCGGTGGTGTTGATGGACTTCTTCATATTACTGATATGACATGGGGTCGCGTGGCTCATCCGAGTGAAATGGTACGCATTGGGCAAACTATTGCAGTCAAAGTTCTCAGTTTTGATAAAAACAATGAGAAAATTTCTCTTGGTCTTAAACAACTTCAAACAAATCCATGGGATCAAATTAGCCCAGACATTGCGGTTGGACACAAGATCAAAGGTAAAATATCAAGTATCACCGATTATGGTCTATTTATAGAAGTTGCTCCAGAAGTTGAAGGATTAGTACATATCTCTGAAATTTCATGGACTGATCGTATTACTGATCTTCACCGTTTGTATAAAGTTGGTGAAGAAATTGAAGTTTTGGTCGTTTCATTGGATAAAGAAAATCGTCGCATGTCCTTGAGTGTTAAACAACTTGGTAAAAATCCTTGGGAAACAGTGAACGAACAGTTCAAACCAGGGCAAATCATCAAAGGTAAAATCAGCAATATTACTGACTTTGGTGTATTTGTTCAGTTGTTGCCAGGAATTGATGGTTTAGTACATATTTCTGATCTTTCTTGGACGGAACATATTGAACATCCATCAGATCGTTATAAACAAGGCCAAGAAGTTGAAGCTGTTGTTTTAGCTATTGATAAAGACAATAAAAAAATCTCACTGGGTATTAAACAGTTGAGTATTGATCCGTGGGAAAAAGTCGCAGAAGAATATCCAGTAGGATCCATTGTTGAAGGTGAAGTAAGTAAAATTACTAACTTTGGTGCATTTATCAGATTGCCCAATAATATTGAAGGACTTGTACATAATACAGTTCTTTCGCAAGAACAAGGTAAAAAAGCTGAAGAAATCTTCAAGGTTGGTCAAAAAGCACAATTCCGTATTGTTAATATTAACAAAGAAGAGCGCAAGCTTGCTTTAAGTACGCTTCTTGAAGAAAAGAAACAAGAACCGAAAAAAGTTGAGCCAAAAAAAGCTGAACCTAAAAAAGAAAAATCAGAAGCACCGCGTTCAGTTCAAGCTAAACCATCTTCTTCTAAGTCTTTTGAATCAAAAGACAGATTAGAAAATAAACAACCAGCTAAAAAAGAGAAAAAAGAAGAACCACAACAAAAAGTACGTAGTTCTTTACAAATCGCTCTTGAATCTGCAATGCAAAAATCTGATAAAAACGTTGATGGACAATAGTAGAAGGATATTGATATGGAATTAACAAAATTAACTTTTGCAATGATCAAACCTGATGCTGTTGCTGCTAAGAACAGCGGCAAAATTATTGATATGATTGAACACAACGGTTTTGAGATTGTTCGTTTGCAAAAAGTTATTATTGCAAGTGACTTGGCACACGAATTCTATGGTGTACACAAAGAAAGACCTTTCTTTGGCGAACTTGTTGAATTTGTTACATCTGCTCCAGTAATTATTATGGCTCTTCATAAAGATGATGCTATTAATTCATGGCGCGAGCTGATTGGTGCAACAGATCCTGCAAAAGCAGCTGAAGGAACTATTCGTCAGAAATTTGGAACAAGTATTGGTAATAATGCTGTTCATGGTTCTGATTCATCTGCAACCGCAGTGAGTGAACTTGAGTTGTTCTTCCCTGATCTTTTTGAATATGAAACTCCAAGTTCATGTTCAGATGAAGATGACAGTTGTGGTGATGAACACTAACCCTTCGATACATTTTTGCTTTGCAAAAATACTCAGGGTGAATGGAAATAATAAACCCCTGCGCAATAATAATGTGCAGGGGTTTTTGCATTAATATCAAAGAGTTATTTTAACCAACGTGTTTTAGCTCTATCTACTTTTCTCGCAAGAGAATCACTATTTTCTGTAACTTGGTCAAGAACATATTTATATTTTAATGGAACATTTCTGAGGTCATCTTTAATTGCATTAAGTTTATTCAGAAGTTCTTTTGCTTGTGTTAATTGATACGCAGTGGCAATTTCTTGCGATAGCAACTCATTTTTACGCAAATGACGCCATGATTTGATTGCAGCTTTTTGTTCTTTTGTAATTGATGATGGATTATTACGTACAGTTTTTGGTTCAGAAGAAACAGTTTTATTTGGAGCAGTTGTCATCAGTTTTGCGCCATGACCGCTCACATACCAATCAATACCGTATGCAATGCCATATGAACTACCCACAATTAAATTATTGATAGCAAGTCTTATAGTATCGCTCCATGTTTGTCCTAAAATTGTTTCTTGATCAGCAATTGCTTTACGGACATCTTTACGTTCTGTATGAAGTTCTTTTATTTTTTTTTCTGCCTGATCCCGTTGCTCACTTTTTCCTGATTTAGCGGACTTGAACAAGGATCGAGAATCTGTCATATCTTTTATTTCCATTCTAACGCTTTTAATTTCTACATTTACTGAATTTTCACGCATGAGGAGTTCAGCTAAGGTAATTGCTGCTAATCTTCTTTGGGCAGGATTATATCCTCTGATAATGTCATTACCAAATGTTTTTACATCATTAAGGGTGTCTAGTAATATTTTTGCTTCATCATGAGCTCTCTCTAAAGCTGTTCGCTTTTCGGTATCAGTTACTGCAGCTTTAAAAACACCATTTGCTTGTTTAATATTGTCGCCTAATTCTCTGATAACTTGTTGGCCAAGCTTTTCTGATTCTGATTGTTTTATTTTTTTTGGATATATAGATATGACTGATAAACTGCTGACTATGAACATTATTTGGGCTAGTTTTTTCACAGATCTCTCCTTGGCTTTATATGTTTCCATTAAAAAAAATATCACTATAAAATGTAGTATCATCCATCTGATCAAGTCAATGACTTTAAAAATTATTATAGAATATATATTAAAATACATTACAAATTGTTTTTCTAAGAGATTGTAAATATTTTTTTTAGTTCTTGCATAGAAAAAAATTGACGGAAAAAAGAGCAATGCTTATGCTAAAAGCAGAGAGTTTTTTTATCAGAGATTGTGTATGTTTAATATTAAAAAAATAAGAAAAATTTTTTTTGTATTCATGATAAGCATGGCGCCCTTTATTAAGGCTCAATCTGTGTTTATCCTTATTCACGGTACATGGGGTGCTGATGGAAGTTGGTATGTGCCAGAAGGTGATTTCTTTCAGGCATTAGAAGCAACCGTATGTGATAAAAAAAGTGTTGTTGTTCCTTTTCGTTGGAGTGGCGGATGTGGGCATGAATCACGATTAAAAGCGGCACAAAGTCTTATAAAACTTATTAAAACATATGATGAAAATACATCCATTTTTATTATTGCTCATAGTCATGGTGGCAATGTTGTGACCTTAGCATCACATTTTTTGGCTCAAGAAGAGGATAATAAACATACAATTCGTGCCCTTTTTACATTGGGTACGCCTATTATGAGTAATTATTTACCCAATATGAAAATTATACAATATGTGTATAATTTATTTTCATTTGAAGATCTGATTCAAACAGTTTTAGGCCTATCAATACGTGAATTTCCAGAACATAAACGTATCGCTAATCTCCGGATAATAGTTAACGGAAAAGAGCCGGACCATACAGGGTTACATCATCCATTAATTGGCAAGTGGATTGCATATGTTCATCGATATTTTAAACAACATTTAGAAAATAAAGATATCAGGGATAATATATCAGAACCGAATGTAGTTCATCTTGATGATGATAAAGAGCCATTGTTTGTGTATGATGTTTGCAGAAATGAATTACTTGAAAGGGATCGTCAGCTTTCAGTATTGATACTTAACTCTTTACGCAACTCTTTGGAAACAGAATCCAAGATGCCGTTAACAAATCTGTAGGCGTCTTCTTCAGCAAAACATTTTGCAAGTTCAATTGCTTCATTGATAACAATACGAGAGTCAGTTTCGGTATATTTTAGTTCCCAGACAGCAAAGAGTAAAATAAGCTTAGTGCACACACTGATGCGCTCAGAGCGCCAGTTTGCAAGATATGGTTCATAAATTTTTTCGAGCTCGTCTCTTTTATTGATAATATCATTTACTACATTAAACAATTCGCCATCTAATGGCACATTAAGTTCAAAGCCACGATTAAAATTATCAATGATCGATTGCACTGATTCTTCATAATTAAAAGCTTCTGCTGCGTATAAAAAATGAAAAGCAAGAGAGCGAACATCACGACGCGATAAATCATCATACGATTTAGGTGTCTTTTGCTCGCTTTCTTGCAAATTATTATCTTCTGGTGATAAAAAAAGTGAACACATAACTCAATTCCCCCTTAAATTAAGACTACTTTTTAACACGTTCCATGTAACTTTTATCACGTGTATCTATTTTTACAACATCACCTTCATTAACAAATAAAGGTACTTGTACAACAAGTCCTGATTCTAAAGTTGCTGGTTTTGTTGCACCACCTTGTGCAGTATCTCCACGTACGCCTGGCATTGCTTCTTTTATGGTCATTTCCATAAACATTGGAGGAGTTACCGTGATTGGTTTGCCTTGGAAATAGACAACGTTATAAATTTCTTGTTCTTTTAAGAAATCTAAAACTTCTTCGATTTGTTCTTTGTTGAATGCAACTTGGTCAAAATTTTCTTGGTCCATAAAGTGATAGAGGTCGCCATCAGCGTAAAGATATT
>DATAXH010000072.1:0-4607 GCA_036266775.1 Candidatus Babeliales bacterium
CCGATCGTTTAGTTATAGGAACAGATTCTGATAGCGCATTAATTGCTTTATGTGAAGTCTATGAAGCATTAATTGCGGGTGGTACTCCATATGTGCTTACAAATGTGCAAACTGCAGAGATGATTAAATATGCATCAAATGCATTCTTATCAGTAAAAATTAGTTACATTAATGAAGTTGCTAATTTATGTGATGCAACTGATGCTGATGTCAAAACCGTTGCATATGCTATGGGTCTTGATCATCGTATAAGTCCGGCATTTTTAAATCCAGGACCAGGTTTTGGTGGTTCTTGTTTTCCAAAAGATTCACAAGCAATAGTCTATATTGCAGGACAACATGATTTACCATTTCATACTGTTCGTGGAGCGCTTAATGCAAATATGATTCAGCAAGGAAAACCGGTTGCAAAATTAGAAAGGCTTATGCAAAATGAATTACAAGAAGATTTAGTAGGTAAAACAGTAGCGGTGCTGGGATTAGCTTTTAAAGCGGGAACTGATGATGTTCGTTGTTCTCCTTCTATCAGAACAATTGAGTTATTACAAGAATTAGGTGCAACTGTTACCACATATGATCCGATTGCAATTCATAACATGCGCATGATATTCCCTGATCTTGCATGTTTTTCATCTCCATATGAGGCTGCAGCAGATGCTGATGCGGTGATTATTATGACCGATTGGGATGAGATTAAGCAGATCGATTTTGCACGATTAAAAAAGGTCATGAATCATCCAATTATTGTTGATGCCCGTAATATTATTAATCCAGAAATATTAAAGCAGCTTGGTTTTGCATGCGATACAATCGGACAATCATATTTATGTAAAAAACCTAATGAATATGTTCGCACCTTAATGCCGATTCATGTGCATAAAAGAGTGCCATCGCATAGGTTTCCGTCGAAAAAAGATTAATTCCCGATATGATTTTATGTTCAAAAAGCCTTCTTGGAGCGGATCCAAGGAGGCTTTTTTTATTGATTTTACGCGATAACGCGATACACTGAAAATATTATTTAATTTTTTCAATTTTAAAATATATGAGATTTTTATGAATAATAAATATGTTTATTTTCTTGTTTTATGTATCTTTTCGCCCTTGATAGCTTCAGAAAAGCGAATTCTTGCAGAAAAACAGCGTATGATTGTTCAAATGCAGGTGAATGATCAAGCTGTTGAAGGTTATGAAATTCGAGATGTTCGAAAAATTGATTCAGAGGATTTACTAAGAAAAACAAATGGCTTACTTCTTTTTTATCAATATCCAAAAGCAATAAACGGAGAAAACATAGAAACATGTAATAAAGATGTAAAAGTGTTTGTTACATCAGATTCGATATTAATAAAAGGAAACGATACAAATCAGTATAATATGCAATTGACTGGTGATTCTTTGACAAATTTCATAAAAGAACTAAAAAAAATTAATAAGAAAACGCCAAAGAAAACTATGTATGATGATCGAAGTTTTCAAGTTAGTTTAACAAAGTCAGATATGACAAAAGGTGTTTCTTTCGATTTAACAGAAGAAGATTATGAGCTCATAATTCAGAAACTTCATCAGAAGTCTTATGCATCAAAAATAGTAACTATATTTGGTTTTGCTGGATTAGCAGCTTTGATTTATTATTTTGATTTGCATTCAAAGTGCATGGTGTTCTTACAGCGTAGTTAATTATTAAAATATATGAGTTGTTGCATGAATAAATGTGTTTATTTTTTGGGATTACTTATTTTCTCATCTCTAACAGCATCGGAAAGACCAAAAGGTATTATTGATAAAAAAATAGAAGCACTTATCCAGATAAAAGGTTTAAAATCATCACAAAAAGATGAAGTAGGTAAGTATGAAATTATAGGAAAACATGAGTATTTATTTAATGGAAATCTAGCTCATTTAGGAATAAATCAGACTGTAGGCAGAAGAGAATTTACTGTTGATAGCATTAAAATACAGGGTTATTCTGCTGAGATAGTAGGTCATCCAACATATAATCCAAATGAAATTAATGTTTTGGTTTTAATTGATGATTCAACTGATAATAAAAATAGTATTCTTTTTTATCAAAAAATTAAAGATGATTATGATATATATAAAAAATATCATCTTCAAAATTGTTTTTTTGTACATTTTTTAAAAAAACAAGATCGTTCGAGTATAATTTCTTTAAAATTTACAGAAGATCAAGTTAAACAAATTATAAAAAAACCATTTGCTATGCGTTCAATATTGGTTGGTTTAGGTTTTGCTGGATTCATTGCTGTTTTAGTTTATTGTATTCATTCAAAGTGCATGGCATTGTTACAGCGTAGTTAATTTAACCCTTCGATACATTTTTGCTTTGCAAAAACACTTCCTCCGTCGTTCCATCCTTCGCTGAAAGCTCCGAAGGACACGGTAAAGCTATGGAGGACACGGCAGGGCGAGCGTAGAAAAGCAAGAGTTATTAAAAAACCTCCTTGATTGATTTCAGGGAGGTTTTTGTTTTGTTAATCATTCCATGTTGCAGCGGATGCATCATTGTGTATATCTTTAAATTTTGGCGGACGGTAATTTTTTGGCATCCAACTTTTTGCCCACCAATGCACCGCGTAAGATCCTTGTTGTATCCAAACTTTTCGTTTTGCTTCAGTTTCTTGGCAACCTAATGGATAAAAATACAATGCAGGGAATGCAATATCTTTGTTACCATCAACACATGCGCATGCACAAAATGATTTGGTAAAATGCACAGGCCCTGTTTTTTTAGGTGCACCTTGCAGATGCCAATCATTTTTAATTGTTTCTATGCAATGACGTAGAATTGGATGTCCTGGTTTTGAACCAAACAATGCAGCTCCAAGTTGTACAAACCACGTATCAAGCGGTTGTAGTGCAGTGTAAAAATCATACATGTAATGCAAATCATCGAGTGCACGTAAACATTCATAATCCATATCCACATACACACCACCATACATATATAAAATTTCCCAGCGTAAAATATCAGATTTGACTCCATAATTATCTGTTGCATCATAAAATTCTTGGTTATATAACTGCATCTGCGCAACATCTTCATCTGTCCATAATTTATAGCACCAATCTCTGCCTACATGATGTTCGATCCACGATTGCTGCAGATCTACAAATGATTCTGGTACGGGGCTACCAAGCCAAATTTGGTGAATTATTTTAGGGATTTTAAGTTCGTTACTTTGTTCGATTACTGAGGGATTGAGTGATTCGTAGACATTTTTAAAAAAATCGTAGAGCATTTCGCCATCAATATCGATGATGCGCTTTGTTGTGGGAATGGCTTGTGGAAAGTTATTTTTTTGCATTGCTTCATCGAATGGCGCGTATTGCCAGTCGGTAGCTGCGAGTATGGGTGAGGATACGGATAACAAAAATGCTAAAACAAGAATAATCACGAGAAACTCCTTTATTTTTTAAATTTTTATTTAGCCTAATGCAATTTTAAAAAAATAGAAAAGAAACGTAATCTATGGAATAATAAGTAATAAAAGTGTGTTTTTTAAAGGATTAAAAAAATGAATTCCCGTGATATTAGAAATAAATTTATACAGTTTTTTGTTAAAAATGGACATGAAGCAGTTGCGAGTTCTTCCTTAATTCCTGCGCAAGATCCAACACTGCTTTTCGCCAATGCGGGAATGAATCAATTTAAAGATCTTTTTCTTGGCCTTGAAAAACGGGATTACAGTCGCGCAGTGAGCATCCAAAAATGTGTGCGTGCTGGTGGTAAACATAATGATTTAGACAATGTTGGATTTACCAAACGGCACCTTACTTTTTTTGAAATGATGGGTAATTTTTCATTTGGTGATTATTTTAAAAAAGAAGCAATTCGGTATGCATGGGATTTTTTAATCAAAGAAGCTGGTCTTGATGCTCAAAAATTGTATGTATCAATTTTTGAAACTGATGATGAAGCGTATGAAATTTGGACGAATGATATTAAAATTCCTGCTCAACGCATGTACCGTTTAGGAGCAAAAGATAATTTTTGGCAAATGGGAGATGTTGGACCCTGTGGTCCCTGTACGGAAATTTACATTGATCGCGGTGCAGCATCTGGTCATGACGATATACAAAAATGTGGCCCTGGTTGCGATTGCGATCGTTTTCTTGAAATATGGAACCTTGTTTTTATGCAATTTGATCGGCAGCTTGATGGAACATTAAAACCTCTCAAACAAACAGGTGTTGATACAGGAATGGGATTAGAGAGATTATGTGCTGTTGTAGAAAACAAAGATTCTGTCTATGAAACTGAACTATTTAGACCGATTCTGAATCGAATCGGAGAGTTGACTGGCTTGCGCTATGAACAACAAGATGTTGAACATAAAGCAGCGTTTCGCGTGATTGCAGATCACATCAGATCATCAACAATGATTATTGCTGATGGTTGTGCACCAACCAATGATGGACGTGGATATGTGTTGCGTAAAATTATTCGCCGTGCTGCATTGTTTGTTCAAAAATTAACTGATAAAAATATTTTTCCCGAACTTTCGTCTGTAGTTGTCCAAGAGTTTGGTGCAATTTATCCTGAAGTTCAAAAAAATAAAGATCTGATTTATACAACCCTCAAA
>DATAXH010000073.1:0-4310 GCA_036266775.1 Candidatus Babeliales bacterium
AGAAGATATCTTCATATCCATGGGATACAACATAGTCGACGGCCCTGAAGTAGAAAATGAATATTACAATTTTGATTCCCTTAATATTCCCGCAGATCATCCGGCGCGTGATGCAGATGATTCTTTCTTTTTAGAAAAAAAAGGAATGATGTTACGCACGCAATGCTCAAGTATTCAAGCACGTGCAATGGAAAATAGCCAACCTCCCATTGCAATATTTGCACCCGGACGTGTATACCGACAAGAAGCAACTGACCAAACACATGATTTTTTATTCACGCAAGCAGAAATATTGTTAGTTGATAAAAATATATCTGTCAGCAATCTTCTTGCTACAGCCCATGCTTTTTTACGCAAAATATTTGATAATGACACTTTGGATATTCGTGTACGCCCCGGTTTTTTCCCCTTTGTTGAACCAGGATTAGAAATTGATATCTCATGTCCTTTCTGCCAAAATGGATGCTCTGTATGCAAACACACCCGCTGGATTGAAATACTTGGCACAGGCATCGTGCATCCCAATGTATTGCGTGCAAACAAAATTGATCCACACATCTATTCTGGATTTGCTTTTGGCATGGGCATTGAACGTATTGCTATGATTAAATATGGTATTAATGATATTCGTCTCTTCCATTCCAGCAAAATAAAGTTCCTTAATCAATTTGCTTAGCCCAATTTCCACGTTGTTTCAATTGGGCGCCCTTTTTTTCTTGAATATAAATTATAAATTTTATTACAATCACTAAGAATTTGCGTCTTTGATTTTCTCTTAATAGGGGTCCCCAATTGGAGCAACGCGTAAATTGGGGTATAAAAAAAGGGATCTATTATGATAATAAAAAAATTATTAGTTATTGTTTGTATAATACAAACATCTCAAATTATGGAAGCGGTTATGAAAATAAATAAAGCAGTTATTCCCGCAGCTGGTCTTGGAACACGATTCTTACCGTACACAAAATCAATTCCTAAAGAAATGTTACCCATCTTAGAAAAACCTTCAATTCAATTGATTATCGAAGAAGGCCTTGCATCCGATATTACTGATTTTATTATTATCGCTAATGATGACAAACAAGCACTTAACAATTTTCTTTCTCATCAACCAAAACTTGAAGATGAATTAGCTGAACGTGGCAAATTAAATCTTTTAGCCGGAATCAATAAAGATATCGATTCCGCAGAATTCAGTTTTGTTCCACAACCAAAAGCTCTTGGCCTTGGTCACGCGGTACTCCAAACAAAACAAGAAGTTGGTGATGAATATTTTGGTATTTTTTTACCTGATGAAATTATGATTGGTGATATTCCCGCACTTGCACAACTTATTGAAGTTGCACAAAAATATAACGCTTCAGTGATTGGCGTTCTTGAAGTCCCTCGTGAAAAAGTTTCATCATACGGTATTGTGGCAATCAAAGAACAGTTAGAAGACGGTATTTTTGAGGTAGCTGAACTCGTTGAAAAACCTTCCGTTGATCAAGCACCATCCAATTTAGCAATCGTTGGCCGCTATATTCTTTCTCCGCGCATTTTTACTTCTCTCGAAAACACCAAACCTGGTGCCGGTAATGAAATTCAACTGACTGATGGTATTGCAGATATGATGCGCAATGGCGAACGTGTCCTTGCATATGTTATGAAAACATCTCGTTATGATGTGGGTAATCCAACCGGATGGATACAAGCGAATATTGATATTGCATTCCAGCATCCAACTTTGGGACCGGTTGTTAAAGAGTATTGCAAAAAATTACTGCAAACTAAATAATTTCTTCCTCAAGCGAATACGTACAAGATCTGCGCAGCCAATCAGCTTCCTCTTCAGATATATCCCATGGTGAACAGATTGATACACATGCTTGGGTGAATGGGATATGTTTTTCACGAAAATGCTCATCCAAATATTCCACAACTCCTGTACCTCTAAATAAATATTTATGACCAAAATTTTCGTGTTCTCGATAAAATCTACGGGCATAGTGTAATGGCTGCTTGCCCCATTTATTAACAGCATGCACATTAGCACCTTTTTTAAGTAACTCGTCTGTTAATGCTCTACATCCACGCAACGCTGCATAATGTAGCAACGTGCATTGATTTCCATACTCTTCATCTACCTTCAGATACCCCTCTTGTAATGCACAAGTCAAAATGCTCAGTTCATCATATTTAGCTAAATACTGCACAGCTCTATTTTTCAATTCACCACTCTCTACAGGTAAAAGCGCTATGATATTACAAAATTCAATGTCACAACCTTTTGCGCAACATAAACTTCGGAATGCTTCTTCAATAGTTTCATCATCAAATAACTCAAAAATATTGTATTTTTTATTTTTACTGCACACTATTTTGCCAATTATGATATTGGGCAATTCCATAATAACAATTCGTAACAGCTCAAAAATATTTTTATCAATGTCTTGCACAGTACTATAATATTTACGATAAGCGTTCATTTTATCACAAAGATTAAATCCTACTTTGTGCTCCAATATTTCTAACTCCATATCCCTGATAAAAGTATTTGTTCGCCACAAAAATTCAAATGGCCTCTCATTGCCATGCTGAGCAAATTTACCAAGCGCCTGAGTGCAACGATAATAATCTTTTGTAACTTCCCATAAACCTTCCACTGAAATTTTGTGCTTTATTTTTGCTGGATCACATATATTTTCATATATTTTACATGTGCATGCACAGCGTGCTATTGATTGTAAACTTAAATGCGGTATGATCACATTTTGTAAAATATCTTTATTCAATGTCATCAAACCACCCAACTCCTCCATACATTTACTTTGTATGCCGACAATTACCATCACCACAAAAAAGAAAAATCTGTTCATTCGAACTATCATTTTGTTTGTATCCTTCTTTCTGCACCCTTGAATTATCAATGGTAAAAAGTATATCTTATGTATGTAACTTTAGCATCATCAGCTCTCATAATTGGGGTGGCAATGAATTCTACAAAAAAAATAATGTATGTGTGTGCACTATTCAGCAGCTTCATGATGCTTAGTTCTGACACTCCAAAATCCCTCAGTAATTATATTCAACGCCGCAACCAAAAAACAAAAGATCGAAGAGATGGATCAGCTGCCATTCGTGAAAAACGTGAAAATAAGCCCTGGTTACGCGAAAACCCTCCCGCAAAGCGCCGTGTCACGCAAACACTGGCAGAAGTAGCAAGTGATGCTATCTGGATCAATTTAGGCCTTATCTCATGGGATTCACTCAAAATATTTGTCACAACCGCACCATTTTTTGTTGGTGCTCGTATGATTGATGAAAAACTTCATAACTGCTTTTTTGATCAAAGACATAAAAAAAACAGGTATGAACCTGCACAATGGGTAAAAGAAACTGCACGCTTAAGTATCGGTATTCCCATTACATTACTGGGGCTGCAAGCTGTCTTTAGTCGCAACGATGATATGCAACTGACAAGTCAGATTTTTCTGACCGGTATGCCTTTTGTATTACTTGCAAAAGATTTTATTAAACAATCAGATTTTGATGTATGTAAAAGACCATTTCATGAAAAATTTGCAAAACATCAACGCAAATTTGGAGGATTTCCTTCAGGTCATTTGGCTGAAGCAACATACACTGCTGTACTGTATGGTATGCGCTATGGCCCAAATTTTGCAATTCCATTGGGTGGCGTTGCAGTGTTTGTAAGTATTATATTTTTATCAAGTAACCGTCACTATCTTTCTCAGATGATAGCCGGTGCTGGATTTGGTGCAATGTATGCATTTTCAGCAAATCGTCTGATTGATTCACGATTAGCAAAAAAAAGAGATTTTAATCTTGGATTAACCCGTGATGATTATGGCAATCCTGCAATGCAATTATCCATGAAGTTTTAGAGATTATCCAAAAATTAAAAATAATTATTTATCGCTTCTTGCAACATACTGACTGCAATTTTTAATTGATTAGCGTAACCAACAGAACCGAGAGTACCATTAACATTTTCTTGAAACAATTTTTTAAAAGGTTCTATGTGAACTACTGTATTGTTTATAACTTCCTGTGGTATACGCTTTAAAACAGTACAAGCTTCCCGAATAAATGCTATTTCTTTCATACCATGATAATACATCAACTCTTTTGGAGTAGGATTTCGATTAAAATAAGCATTCAAAAACAGTTCTTCATCATGAGAATTAATAGTAAAGAACAGGGGGCTTAAAAGCCCCCGCTTCGCATTTAAGGATATATTTTACTGATTTCGGATGTATTCTCGTATACGATTTTCATTAACTTGGCCGCTTGTTTCGGCAAAATAT
>DATAXH010000074.1:0-3410 GCA_036266775.1 Candidatus Babeliales bacterium
ACAAGATAAAAAAGATGAAGCGCTTTTGGTTCTGGATAAAATGATTGCTGATATGCCAGGATCGCCAGTAATTGCATTATATGAAATGGAACGTTCATTATTACAGCTTGATGTTGATGATGCAAAATTGAATGAAATTGGTTTAGAAACATTACAAAAATTAGCGCAAGATAAAGATAACATGTACCGTGATAGTGCACAATATTATTTGGGACGTTATTACTGGTCTAATAATCAAATTGCTGATGCGCGTGCGATATGGCAACAGCTTGTTGATGAACAACGTGATGAAAAAATGTCACCATCTCCGTGGGTACAACAAGTTCAGCAGCAACTTGCTTTGACGATTGTATAACGATCGTCTTTATTATGTCGTTCGTTTCCTTCGACAGGCTCAGGACGAACGGAAAAACAAAATATTCTTAAACCGTTCGTGTTGAGCTTGTCGAAACATACGAACGTAACTAAAAGAATTTACATGAACATGAAAAACAACAAGGTGCGCGTTCGCTTTGCACCATCACCAACAGGGCATTTGCACATTGGTGGGCTGCGAACAGCATTATTTAACTGGCTTTTTGCGCGTCATCATGGTGGCGCGTTTTTACTTCGGATAGAAGATACTGATGTTGAGCGTTCAACGCAGGAATATCGTGATTCAATTTTACATTCATTTGCGTGGACACAATTAGAACATGATGAAACCATTGTAACGCAGAGTGAACGTTTTGCTGAATATCATACTATCGCACAGCAATTAATTGACGCAAAAAAAGCGTATCGTTGTTTTTGTTCACCGGAAGATTTAGCAACCCGTTATGAAAAAGAAACAGGCGGTGATTTTTTTGTGACGTATGATGGGCATTGCCGTGATCGTGCAGAACAACCAGGTGATGAAGACAAGCAACATGTTGTTCGTTTTAAACTTCCTGCAGGACAAACGGAAGTGACGTTTCAAGATCTTATTAAAGGTCCTATTACCATCAGCTTAGAAAACATGGATGATTTTATTATCATTCGTTCTGGTGGATTTCCGATGTATAATTTTGCAGTGATTGTGGATGATGCATTCATGCATATTACGCATATTATTCGTGGTGAAGAACATATTGTTAACACACCAAAGCAGATTTTACTGAATGAAGCATGTGGGTACACAAATCCATGCTTTGGACATTTGCCTCTTATTTTAGGTCCCAGTGGTGAAAAATTAAGTAAACGTGATGGTGCAACATCAGTGATTGAATATCGTAAAGAAGGGTATCTGCCACATGCGCTCCTTAATTATTTAGCCCGTCTTGGATGGTCACATGGTGATCAAGAAATTTTTTCGCTATCAGAACTGATTGAGCATTTTTCGTTAGAACATATTGGTACGAAAAGTGCTATTTTTGATTTTGAAAAACTTGCATGGGTTAATAGCGTGTATCTGAAAGCTCTGACTGAAGAACAGATTATTGATGCAATTGTTGCTGATGTTGATACGCACTTTTTAACAAAATTCAGTTGGGATGTGGATACGATAAAACGCGTAATTGCTTTGTACAAAGATCGTGTCAAAACATTAAAAACGGTTGTTGACGAAATGATGCTCGTACACAATGGTCCTCAAGAACGCAATGCGCAAGACATACAAAAATGGATCACGGCAGATAGTGCGCATCACCTTGATATGATTATAGAAATATTTGAAAAACAAAACAGTTTTACACATGATGAGTGCGCTGCAGTTGCAAAAGAATTAGCTACAAAACTTGGTACTAAATTGGTGAATTTATTACAACCAATTCGTCTTGCATTGATTGGAAAAGCATCTGGTCCTGGTGTGTTTGATTTAATGACGGTGCTTGGAAAAGAAGAAACCCTTGCTCGCCTGAAGGCTTTACGTGCTAGTTTATAAAATACGTTCGTATGGTTCGACAGGCTCACCACGAACGGGATGAGGAATTTTATATCTCCGTTCGTACTGAGCTTTCGAAGTAAACGAACGAAATGATTGGGGTATTATGAAGACAGCTTTATTATTTTCTGGATATGGTAGCCAGTTTGTTGGCATGGGTAAAGAGTTATATGATGAATACCGCATCGTACAAGAGTATTTTGAAGAAGCGTCACATGTTCTTGATATTAATTTTGTGAAACTTTGTTTTGCCTCATCAGATGCTGAACTTAGCAAAATGATTAATGCATACAGTTCTCTTTTTTTAATAGGGACCTCAGTGTATGCCATTTTAAAAGAACACAATATACCGATTGATGTTGTTGCGGGATATAATAATGGTGAATCTGCTGCACTGTTTGCAGCAGGTTGTTTTTCTTTTCCTGATGGTCTTTATTTATTGCATAAATTTTGTTCATTTTATCAAGACGCTGTTGATCAAATGGATGTTGATGCATTACATATCATTGGTATTGCGACTGCGCAATTAGAAAAAGCATGTGAGATGGTGAGTAAAGAAAGTGATAGAAAAATTGCTGTTGCAATATATAACAGCCCAACTGACCATATTGTTACCGGTAATTGCGATCAACTTGCCGAATTGTATACTATGTTTGATGGACAAGCAACCATGGAATATATTGGAGCGGAAGTTGGATTGCATTCATCATTAATGAATGGTGTTGTGGATCAGTTTAAAATTTTTCTTGAAAAAGTTGATTTTAAAGATTTAAAAATTCCTTTGATAAGTTGTATTGATGGAGCAATAATAACCGCTGGTTCTGATACAAAAGAACGGTTTCTTCGCCATATTAATGAGCCATTGGAATGGTTTAAAATTATGAGAGCATTAAGTGAGTACGATTGTATTGTGATTGCTAATCCTCTTTTTTGCTCTGCGAGTTCCGAAGGGAAAACTCATAATTTTTATGATATGATTAAAAATCAGTATCCTGACAAAACCGTGATAACCATTACAACGAGTGCAGATATTGAAAAAATTAAAAGAATAGTACAAGTAAAAAACGAAAATACAGGATTGATTGATGGCAATTGAAATAAATGATACCGTACAAAAAATAAATTCTATTATCGCTGATAAATTACATATTGATGCTGCAACGATAAAATCAACATCAACATTACAAGATCTTGGTGCTGATTCGCTTGATATGGTTGATATTGTGATGAAAGTGGAAGAAGAATTTGGTATTGAAATTAATGATGAAGATGCTGAGAAACTTCATACTGTTCAAGATTTTATTAATTATGTTCACGATTTACGAATGAAATAACCCTTCGATACATTTTATTCGCTAAGCTCATAAAACACTCAGGGCGAGCGGAGAGAGATTATAAGAATTCTTTCTTGCGCTCGTCCTGATGCTTCGTCAAGCTCAGCAGTAAACACCTGCCTTGAGAACTTGCCGTGTCTGCCGAAGTTTTAACGAAGGCAGGTTGAAGGATATCT
>DATAXH010000075.1:0-2134 GCA_036266775.1 Candidatus Babeliales bacterium
AATGTTATAGATAATGATTCTCAGAAAATTGAACCAATCTCTGTTGAACAAAATCAGAATCAGGTTGAAAAAAAAGGATTTGAAATAAAAGGATTTAAAGTAGAAGTAAACACTGGTGTAGTGAACGATTTGAAAAAAACAGTAAAAGATTTTATGAAAAATTCTAAGCTTGTTACATGGGATGATTATAAAGGCGGTATAGAAGAAGTGACAGAAAAGATATCTCAACCAAATGCAGATTTGATTAGATAATCGAGCTGTTTTTTTAATAATTTATAAAAAATATGGTTTTTGGCTTGATTGGTCAAAAGCCATGTTTTTTTGTATCTATCGATATATGTATATTTGTGCTAAAATACAAGATATATGATGTATCCTTCAACCCAGCCTTCGCCAAGGCTTCGGCAGCCACAGCAAGTTCAAAGCTGGGTGTTTACTGCTGAGCTTGACGAAGCATCAGGACGAGCGCGGGAAAAAATTTATTATGAATAGTATCGATTGTATTCAAAAGGCGTTTGATAATCACATTAAGGCGCTATTCAGCGGACATGAACTGTCCCAAGATCTTTCTCAGTTGCATATCAATGTTGATGAATCAAAGCAGGCATTTGGTAATCTTTCCACAAGTGTAGCCCTTGTGCTGGCTAAAACATTAAAACGTATTCCACGGGAAGTTGCAACAGAAATTGCAACGTCATTTACACATCCCTTAATAGAAAAAATTGAAGTTGCTGGCCCTGGCTTTATTAATCTTTATTTTAAACCTCAATTATTTAAGCTCCTTGCGTGTGAACTATATGAACAAAAAGATGAGTTTTTCCGACCAGATGAATTAGAGAAAAAATATAATATTTCTTTGGAATTTGTGAGTGCTAATCCGACAGGACCACTCCATTTTGGCCATGGCAGAGGCGGTATTATTGGTGATGTGCTTGGTAATGTGTTGCGCTTTGTGGGACATAATGTTACCAAAGAGTTTTACATCAATGATGCGGGTAATCAAATTCAAAAACTTGGTGAATCATTTAAAGTGCGTTGTTTACAAGCAGCAGGAATGGATGCAACAGTTCCAGAAGACGGATATCACGGACAGTATTTAGCTGATCTTGCACACGATTGTTATGCAGAAATGGGACAAAAATTATTCGATGAGCCAGATTCCTTTTTTGCTGATTACGCTAAAAATAATCTTTTACAAGCAATTAAAAATACCCTTACAGATTATGGCATTGAATATGATGTGTGGTTTTCTGAGAAATCATTGCATGCGAATGACGCAATCCCCAAAGCATTAAAAATTTTACAACATAACGGATTACTATTTGAGCACGATGGAGCTTTGTGGTTCAGAACTACACAATTTGGTGATGATAAAGATCGTGTTGTCCAAAAATCAACGGGCGAATATACCTATATTGCTGCAGATATTGCCTATTTACAAAATAAGATTGACCGCGGTGCTGATAATCTTATGATGGTGCTTGGTCATGATCATCATAGTTATGTTATGCGTCTGAATGCAGTGAAAAATGGATTGGGATATGAAGATCTTCCACTTTCAGTGATCTTATATCAACTTGTTAAAATATCAGAAGGTGGCGCATTGGTGCGTATGTCAAAACGCGCTGGAGCAATTGTTGGATTGCAAGATATTATTGATACGGTTGGCAAAGATGTTGCCCGCTTTTTTTATTTAAATCGTAAAGCAGATGCACAATTAGAATTTGATCTTGATTTAGCACTCAAAAAAACAGAAGAAAATCCGGTTTATTATGTGCAATATGCATATGTGCGTACGGGCAGTATTTTAGTAAAAGCGTCTCAACATTCTTTCTTGGAAAATATTACTGCTGCTGATGCGCAGCACATTGGTCAAGAAGAAGCTTTTTTACTTAAAAAAATAGTGTTTCTTGAACAGCTTTTAATGGATATCACCATTAATCATCAAACGCATTTATTGACCTATTATGTGCTTGAGCTTGCGCAACTGTTTCACCGTTATTATAGTCACGTGCGCGTTATCGATGTGGATAATATTGAAAAAAGCCGTGCTCGTTTGTTGATGATCGGTTTATTGAGAAATACGATAGCGCTCGTTTTGGATATTTTAGGTATCAGTCATCCAGAAAAAATG
>DATAXH010000076.1:0-6315 GCA_036266775.1 Candidatus Babeliales bacterium
GCACCACAAGGGCTCATTCATATTGCAGAAAATTCATTACAAACGTGGCAATTTACTCGTGTTGGAAAAATACGATCTGATAAACAATTTACTATCTTGTGGAGTTCTGAAAAATCTATAATGCCTTCAGCATATCCTCCCACAAGAACAATGGAAGAGTGGGATCAAACACGTGTAAAATTAGAAAAAACAGAGAATAAAAATGATGTTAAAAAAACTAGTTAAATACGCAACCCTCTTACTTTGTGTTACCACTGCAATCACATTTGGCATCTACAACTACATGTATTATGCAATTATCCCAAAATATCAAAACAAACTAACAAAAATGGTGCATGATCGCACGCAAGATATTATGAGCTATCTCAATGGACAAGAAAAAAATGCAGAACAATTATCCTCCGACTTCGCCACTCTTTCGCCAAGGCTTCAAAGCGCAGGCAAGGCTTCGTCGGACAGGCAAGAAACTAAAGATGAAATCTCCACACTCGTTACTGCACGTAAAGAAATTATGGGATTTAAAAACATATTTTTAATTGATAAAAGTGGAACTATTGTTTTTTCATCAGCAGAAAAAAATATTATTGATACTAATCTTATGCAACATACAAATTCATCATTGGGTAAATCATATGAACGTGCTGCAATGACATTCACGAATGATTTTTCAAATTTTAATTACAACGAACTGTTACAAGAACCAGCACTTTTCATTACCATACCTCTTATCAAAGACAAAAAATTCATTGGTGCATTATCGTATCAATTAGATGAAGAAAAAATTTATCTTATCACACATCAATATATCGGTTTAGAAAAAACAGGAGAAATTGTTTTAGCGCGTAAAGATGGTACATCAATTGAATTTGTTGCACCAACCCGCAATGATCCTGATTTAGCATTCAAAAAACGTGCAATTACACCAGATAAACCTATTGCAATTCAAGTAAGCGCTTTGGGACAAGAAGGATCTGGCATCGCAACTGATTATCGCAATCAAAAAATTGTTGGTGCATGGCAATTCATTCCAAAGCTTGATTGGGGAATGGTGATTAAAATTGATCTGAATGAAATAGTGCAATCAGCAAACATTATCTGGAATATTTTTCTTGTATGTTTATTACTACTGCTTTTAAGTATATTGCTTACTCTTTATCTTTTTTATCCACAAATACAGCACACATTACATTCTACTAACAAAAAATTTCCTTATAACAAAATTCCTGCCTTCTGTAAAAATCCGATTTTTATTGCTCTCTTAATTACGATTGGATTTGCTACAAAAAACATGATTTTTTCTGAAACAAATAAACTATCTACCATTACGCAAGCAAAAAATAAAGCCGTACAAACAACCACTGATAACGCGGAAGCAATTGAAACTATTCTGACTAAAATACAGTTTGTTGCTCAATCAATTGCTCATGATTTACACAATAATTATCTTAAAAAAGATGATATAGCCACGCGTATCAACAGAGATTTCAAAGAAAATCCTATATTTACTGAAATTTCTGTCATTTTTACTCCCTATAGTTATGATCCAAATATAGAATTACATGCAGAAACAACCGGAACAACAACAGGGGAAACAGTTAATTCATACAAAACAAAATGGTACACACAAGCAATGGAAAAAGATTCTGTGTGGCTGATTGATCCCATGAAACATGAACATGAACATATCATCAAGCCAACGGGTGCCTACGCGTGTACATTCCGCAATAAAGACAATAAAGTGATTGGTGTTGTTGCAATCACTTTCTCACTCACCTCTATTCTGCACAGTGCAGAATACAGTGGAATTGGGCAGACAGGTTATTCAATTGTTATGACAGATGATGGAAGATTTATTTTTCATCCGCTCTCTCATCTTGCGTATTCTGAAACCACATTACTCCAATACGCACAATCACAAGGAAATAGTGAACTTGCAAGCATCGCGCAAAAAGTAGTTGCAGGAAAACCGGTTATGGCATCATATATTTCAGAAGCAACCAATGAACGGATGTGGATCTACACCCACCCTATTAAACCAAACAATTGGATTATTGGATCAATTTTTGCACAAGATGAAATTACTATTTCATCAGAAACTGTTCGTCATTACTATTTTTGGATATTAATATGGCTCACCATCGCATTATTACTTTTGTGCGCATTGTTCTGGCGATTCACATTATTTACTCTCATATATTATATAACACTCACCAATATAATTCTTCTCTGCACACTTATCACAACCTGGTATATTATTAAACGAACAACGGTAATCAACAGAGAATCTCGCATTATTATTACTGATCAATCAGCACTTAATAAATTTCTTAATGATCTTAATGATGAAGCGCAACGTAAACATGAAGCTCCTCCAATCAATATTCCTTCAGGAATTTTACTGTATTCTGTAAGCAACACGGGCCCTGATAGTGTTACCGTTTCCGGATATTTGTGGAATAAATACAATATTAAATTGCATACAAATATTATCCGCGGAATGGATTTACCACAAGCAACACGCATGGTATATGGAACACCATTACTCTCAAAATCGGATGATACTGAAACATCAACATGGAATATTCAAGGAACAATGTATCAAGAACAACATTATGAAAAATTCCCATTTGATCAACAACAACTCCGCATTATTTTGGAACACAAAGATATTGAAAAAAATATCATACTTACACCTGATTTAATCGCGTATAAAAAGTTGAGTCCTGAATCTATTCCAGGACTTGATAAAGAAGATTTTGTAATTTCGGGATTTACTATTGAACAAGCATTTTTTGAATATCAGAAAGTTGAACCAAAAGCTGATTTTGGATTTAAAGATTACGGCAAAGTAACTGATAATTATCATCTGATTTACAATGCAATTTTAGATCGTAACTTGCTCAATCCATTTGTCATTTATTTACTCCCTTTATTAGTTATTCTATTTACACTTTTCACAACGCTATTACTGATCAAAAAAAGTACATCTCCACTTTCTATTCTTGGTGGTTATTCAGGCCTCTTTTTTGCACTGATTGTATTGCAACGATCAATGCGTGAACAGTATCCATCAGGCAGTACATTGTATATGGAATATGCATTCTTTTACACGTATATCACCATTATCTTACTTATCATGCACACCATTCTGATGTACTATTATAAACATTGGGAAAACTATCAAAACAGATCATTATATTTTATGAAAATTTTATTTTGGCCATTCCAATGGATCACATGGCTTATTACGACGTTTATTATTTTTTATTAAAATAAATTTTTAACGCACTCATGGAGGATTTGTATGAAAACAAAACATATCGCACACAGTATTATTCTCAACGTTCTTTTACTATCAGCAACCTGCTCAGGTATGGAATATATGCATAATACATACAATGCAACAAAAACATACGCAATATTTGCACGTTTATGGACGACAAGTTTTTTCAAAAGCTGTTGGAATGTCGGAATAATCCCTACCTTATATCTTACAGCAGGGATGTATGATTTTAAAAAAATGAGCGGACTTGATGAAAATAAATTGGATACATACAATATTGATGAACTACATAATGCATGGAAACGCGTGAATGAATTAAACAGTTACGGTATAAAGCCCTCTGCTCTTAATGCGTTAAACAGAATTTCTACCATGATCCAAGGAAAAGAACAACAAAAACAGCACGATGCAGAAGTTGCTGCGCAAGAAGCAATGCCAAGAAATGAAGCATACGACAAAGAGGTAATGGAACAAATAAGCAAAATTCTCAACAAATAAATAATTTTCCATTTTAATCACTGATTAATATCCTCCTGCGCTCGTCCTGAACCTGTTGAAGGATATCTTCGAGCGCATACTAAAAAATAAGGGGCTGATCCAAGCCCCTTTTAATCACCAAAAAAATATTTTTTATTCCCGCGCCACCTGCGCCAATTTTTTCTGATTCATCCACTCCTCAATACGATCAAATAAAGCAGTTTCTTTTTCTTTAAATGCAGTCCATTGTGCAGGATCAACAGTATTATAAGAAAACACTTTGATGCCACTTTCTGGATTCAAACCACCAGACTTATCTTTGGTTTCAACAAGCACAAATTCAGCGATATCCTGAGGATTTTTATCAAGGTCTGCCAAAATAGTTTTAATATCTGTTGTGGCAGCTTTTTGCCCAACACCTGTTGAAACAAACTCTTTTTTAGGACCACCAGAAGTTGTATAATACACACATTTATCAACATTATCTTTGGGGATAGCAATTTGTAACATCTCTCCAAATTTACTCAAAGTATCATGCTCTTTTTGCAACTGCTGTAATTCCTCTTCAAATGCTTGATATGCGTCATTCAAACCAAACATGTCAAAAATTTCTTGCACCGAAAAAGCAATCTCTCCCATATTATGATTTTGTAACACATAATACATTGAACAACTGCCCCATCTACCCAAATTACCGAATAAAAATTTATTTAAAAATAAAAGTGCTTGACGATTCACGAATCCAGCAGGATGCGTCTTTGTTTCATGGGAAAAAGAATTACCTTCTTTGAGCAAACGTTCACGCTTTGCTGTTTCTTCTGCATAAAATTTTTCACTTACTTTTCCTAAAACAGGATCATCTAATTGTGTGAACATAAAATCATCCAGATCTTTTCCTGATTTATATTCATACAACCTGTCATACACATCTGTTAAAAATCCGTATTGCCACCGCCGCGCATGGTAAAACACTTCATATCCACCATCAATTAAATCTTTTTCTTTACGCATAATGTGTTGAATCATATTTATAAGATGTGAATTAACAGGCAAAGCAAGTGCACCTAACTGCTCATAATAAACTTGCACATGACGATAAGAAGGAGTATTTGCAAAGCTACTATCGAGACAAAGAACCTTATCTATAAAACCTGGCACATCGAGCGACAGCAACTCCATGAGTTGCTTAACATCCAATATAGATGTCACCATAACCTGTTTCTGTTGTTTTAATATTGGAACTAATAATTGATTAAATGTTATGCGAGCATTGTCTTGCATATCTTGCGGCATCTGATTAACCATATAATTCAAATTTGACAGACCATAAGGCGTTTTTAAAACTAGCTCAATAAGCCCATCTGGAAGTTTTTTTCCTGCCATAAGAAATCTTTTAACTATCTCCAGTAAACTCTCCGTATCTTCACGTGTAAACTGATGAGGAGATTCAGTAAACTTTTGTGATAAATTATGAAATACAAGTAAAGCCAAATCTTCTACTAATGATATAATTTTTTTTCGAGCTTTTTCCTGCATATTTTCCGGTACACTCTTAACTACATTCTCCAAAAATAAAAGCACATTCTTATCTTTTGGGTAATTTGAGGTTATAAAATTAATAATTTCACTAGGAAGCTCTTTATCTCCTTGAATAAATATTTTAATTATCTCAAAAATAATATCTCCAAAACCATAAGATTGAATAAATTCTTTAGGTTTTTGTGATAAATTATGAATGATAAATAATCCCAAATCTTCTGCTAATACAGGATCACTAATAAATACTAGATGCAATACAGTTTTAGCTCTTTTTTCCAACTCCTGATCAAAAACAAAATTTTTATCTGATATATTTTTTTTAAATTCAGAAACAATAAATTTTATTCCTTTCGGATTTTGCTTAACAATGCTCATACTATCGTCATCCAACATATCCGGACTCAATAATGTAAATAATTTTTCTCTGTTCTCTTGATCTTGCTCACTCATTAGCTTAGTAACAATACCTTTGCCCAATTGCAATTTCCATAACTTTACACACTTCCCCACATCATAATAACCTGACCTATAAACTTCACGTTTGTTGATAGCTTCCATAACTTTTTCTACAACATCTATAAACTGATCTATATTTTTAGGCAACAAATGAACTAAAAGATTTCCACTGGCAAGTAATATATCTCCAACTTTAGCGATACTCATATCACTGGACCATCCATACTGCTTAAACCATTCTTGTTTAAAATTTTCTACTTTTTCTATTAATAATGCATCACTTGGGTTAATAAAATCATCTAAGGAAGCTCCTTCACGTAAAAAATAAATAGCCAACCTTTCTATCTCTCCAAAATTACCTTTTTCTACAAATAACTTCACTATTGCTGCATGATCATTACCCAAAGCACCTTTATACAATTTATCAATGAGATTTTCTGGTTCAATTGCGGTAGAAATTTTTTCAGACGAAGCTTGCCCATCAGCAACTGCACTATATTGTCTTTTTTGAATTCCTGTAACAAATGGAGAAAAAGTAGTACTACCTTCAGAAACAATAA
>DATAXH010000077.1:0-4793 GCA_036266775.1 Candidatus Babeliales bacterium
GATCAATTCTGTTTATGCAATGAAACGTCTGCGTGAAGTTGAGAATAAAGTTGAGAACAATGAAATAATATCATTTAAATCTTTGTGTGGTTTTCCATTTACGACTATAAGAAATAATAAGTGTGGGTTCCATGTATTATCTCAACACAAAAAAAATGAAGTGTATGAACGTATTATGCACCATAATGATACATGTCTTTTGACACTTTTTAATGTTGCTACTCTGTTGCCATTAGAATTACAGAAAGTGATTGTTAACAAAATATTTAATGACAATGAAAATGCTGCTCGAAAATTTTTAAATAAGCCCATTGTTGATGCGTTGGAAAGTTATGCTTGGTCAGAAAAAAAAGACTTATCTCAAAGACCGTATAACTCTCTTGCATTAGAATCATGTAAATATCCTCTTACGCGAGATCGGCTTTTTGAGTATTCAAAAGAGTTTATGATATTCAATAATGTGTATAATAAGCATAAAAGAATGTGTAGTAAAAATGAATTAGAATCATTGGTTACATTAAATGAGACGTTTGAATTACATAAATATCAATTTTTTTATATTAAGTATCAATTTTATAAACGTTTGACATTGAAAAATATTGTAAAAGAATGTAACAAAGAGCAATTGGTGGGGCTATTTTTGATGTTGGCACTTTATGTTACAACAACATTGCCTGCATGGGGAGATGAAGTTTTAGATCAAAACGTTATTGATTATAATCAAGCAGCAAAAGCTTTTAATGCAGAAGCCGTGCGCATGTGTAGAGAAGAAGGAAGATGTGGAGCTACACTTCTTGAATGTAAGAACGAGTATATAAAGTTACCTAATCGTTTTTTGTTAATTAAAACTTTATCATGGATACCAGTTATGGTTCCTTTGATGCTGGTGTTAGAAAGATGGCAAGAGAAGACCAAAAAATCTGCAGTTGAATGTGCTATGTTTGGTATATCTTTTTTGAGTCTTTATACACTTATTGGAACACAATTTGAACAAGGGTGTCCATGGAGTTGCATGGCAGGATTATATGCATTGATGTGTTGTGGTTATAACGTAATGAAAATGTATTCCTGGCAGGATGGTTCAGAGTGCTTCGGTAAGGTTGCTCAATTATTACAACGTACTGATATTGTGATTAAATAGTCCATAAATCCTGGTCGAGTACATGTTAGTCTTTAGGACAAATTGAAAATTTTAACAAAAATGGTACAATAAAAGGGATAGATGATGCATTGATGCAGGAAAAACATGAAAAAAATGAAGATAGCAGTACTTGTTTCTGGGGGAGTTGATAGCTCTGTTGCGCTGCAACTGCTCAAAAACCAGGGGCATGATGTCACTGCTTTTTATCTTAAAATTTGGCTTGAAGACGAGCTTTCTTATTTGGGCGATTGTCCATGGGAACAAGATTTAGCATTCGTCAAACAAGTCTGTGATCAACTGGAAGTGCCGCTAGAAATTGTATCCTTACAAAAAGAGTATAAAGATGAAGTGGTAGCTTATACGGTTGCAGAAGTTAAGGCCGGTCGTACACCAAATCCTGATATTTTATGTAATCAACGTATTAAATTTGGACTTTTTCTTGATAAAATTGATCCGAGTTTTGAAAAAGTTGCTTCAGGGCACTATGCGCAAAGTCGTGAAAAAGATGACATTGTTGAGCTTTTTCAATCGCCAGACCCTATTAAAGACCAAACCTATTTTTTATCCCATTTAAGTCAACAGCAGCTACAGCGCGTGATGTTTCCCATTGGTCATTTGCAGAAAAGTGAAGTGCGAACCTTGGCGCATGAATTCAATTTGCCTAACAAAGATCGCAAAGATAGTCAGGGAATTTGTTTTTTAGGTAAATTTAAATTTAGCGATTTTATTCAACATCATCTTGGTACGCAAACTGGTCAAATGATAGAATCTGAAACTGGTAAGATTATGGGAACTCATGACGGTTTTTGGTTTTATACCATTGGCCAGCGGCAAGGTCTTGGGCTTGGTGGTGGACCATGGTATGTTGTTGCGAAAGATATTGCAAAAAATATCGTTTTCATTTCTCGTCATTATTATGATGATGCAAAACAACGAAACAGATTTACGGTACAAAAAATTCACTGGTTAGTAGCTGGATACCAAAATCAAAATAGTTTTAATGTGAAGTTACGACACGGTGCACAGCGTTATGAATGTACCATTGATTATCATAAAGATGAAATAACCGTAACACTTTCTGGTCGTGATCAAGGTATTGCTGCAGGACAATATGCAGTGTTGTATGATGGTGATGTATGTGTTGGTAGTGCGGTGATTTGTCGTTCGTATGGTTCGACCCAGCCTTCGCCAAGGCTTCGGCGGGCAGGCGGGCGTTTACTACTGAGCAAAGTCGAAGTATCACCACGAACGGAATAATATTTTTTCCCCGTTCGCCCTGAGCTTGTCGAAAGGAGCGAACATAAAAAAATTGGTTCATGAAAAAAATTAATCTTAAAAAATTTAGACTTCGCATATTCAAGCATTTGCCTGATGCAGAAAAACGTATCACTATTCCAACCCTATTTACACTTTCGCGGATTTTATTGGTGCCAGTGATAGTTGGAGCTATGATTTTAGGTTGTTGGGGAGCTGCATTTTTTTTCTTTGTTTTTGCCTGTTTGACTGATGTTCTTGATGGGCTTTTAGCCCGTTTTTTGAATGAAAAAACATTTCTTGGAGCATGTCTTGATCCCATAGCAGATAAATTGTTGTTGATATCATCTTTTTTTACATTAGCTTTTATATCAACACCACTGTTTTCAGTTCCACGATGGTTTGTGTTGTTTGTGGTGAGTAAAGAATTGCTGCAAATAACCGGTGCATTTGTTATTTATTATATGCGTGGTTATCTGAATGTGCAGCCGACAATTCTTGGAAAAACCACCACGTTTATTCAGATGATTTTTATTATGTGGCTTTTTGCCTGTTATTTTTTTTGTTGGGTACCAATTAAAACCTATTACACAATGCTCGGTATTATGATATTTTTTATTGGGAGTTCATTTATACAATACGCGCATATTGGTTTGCGTATGGTTAATTCAGGAAAAATAAGATAATGAAAAAGTATTATATTGGATTTTTAATTTTGGTTATAAGCACAATAAGTTCCCTTGAGCAAGAACAAGAGCTTATTCTTTTACCGAAAAATAAAAAAAAGTATGTCTCTCAAGAGCAATGTATAGATCTTAAAATAAACTCTATTATGTTGGTGAATGAGATCAATAGATCAATTAATGCTTTACGTCAAACAAGTGATATTATCCAAAAAGATGATTTGGATATGCTCAGTGATTATGCTGATGGTGAAAAGAGCTGTTTTTTTAAGAAAGCAGATAAAGTTGGGTTGACTAACTACTATGAGAAAGAAATGAAAAAGAACCAAGTTTTAGAACGATCTATCCGCAAAATTAAGAAAATAGAACAAGATCTCCACTCTTTGCACAGAGAGATGCAAAAAATTCAACACGATTTATTAATGTAAGGAACAACTATGAATAGAGCAATTCGATTATTATTTTTGTCTTTTGTTACGACTTTTTTATTTGTTGCACCCATTACACCTTCTTTTCTTGAATTTAAACATGCTGTAGCACGATATGTGAAATATACTGATACGCATGGTTTGCTGCATTCTCAACGTCATACTGATGAAAATGTGCCGTATAAAAAAGAGTTGCGATATCTTTTTAAAAATTATGACACCATTTCCCCATCTGCATTACTTTCTCGTATTCGTTCAGCACATCAGGAAATGTTAAAATATGAATCTGATGTGACCAGTGATGTTTATAAAAGATATGAGCAAATATCAAGCGCACTTTTATTAATTTGTGCGCAATCTTTTTTTTATGATGCACAAAATCAAATTTTGAATGCATTGGATGAGATTGATCAGCTGATTATCTATTGGAGATATCAGCAACATCATCAAACCAGTTATTTTTTTGGAAAATCTCCTCACAAATGGATTATAGGAAAATCTCAGACAAAAGAGATTACGCATAATGTGGTTCTGTTAGAGCGTAAACAGGGTGAACTATATACACTGTTAGGAGCTCTGGCAGGGCATGCTCATGGACTAACTACCTGTAATATTTATTATGATGATTGTTATGCGTGGATTAATGAGTTGTTGGCTATTTTACCCTATAATTATGAAAATTCTGAAAGCGTTACATTTGATGATATTGCAGCTCAATTAGCAGTACGAATGAAAAAGGTTGATGTGCTTACACAGGATCTTTTGCGATCAGTTGCTTTTGCGCAAAAACCAAATCATTTTATGCAACATTGGATTGCATATACAGCAATGTTAGCAGCAATGGGATTTATAGCACATTATCACGCGCATAATCCTACGGTTATACCTGCAGCATGTGGTGTGGCACAGGTGGAAGCGAAGAGGTTATTTAATTTATTAATTAACCCATTTGATAAAATTTATAAAAGATTGAAAATAGCCTTCTCTTTTTCAGATGCGAGTCACATTAAAAATGATGGAGAAGTTCCTATTATGAAAGATGAACTTGGTGAGTTTGAAAAACTATCTTTAGATCAACTATGTGACCAAATACAACAAGTAGGTAAAGAGATAGAATCTGATATTTCTGAAGAACTTAAAAAAAGTAATACGAGTCTTCGTGAAGATGCCTTAGTTATATTGGAAGATGGTATTGAATATGCTCATAATAAATGGGTAGGGTCATATACTTTTGATATAAAAACATTAAACGCTGATTTACAGTTGGTTAGAGAGAACAATGATCCA
>DATAXH010000078.1:0-3211 GCA_036266775.1 Candidatus Babeliales bacterium
TGTTTATCATGATGAATGCGCATCGTTTCTTCATCAATATACGGCTCGAGCGCATCATATGCGTAGGGAAGTGCGGGTAATACAAATTTCATAACTATACCTTTTATTTTTCGCTCTTCAACCCTTCGATACATTTTACTACGTTTCACTTCGTAAAACACTCAGGGCGAGCGGGGGGGGATTAATAACATTTCTTTCTTTTCCGCTCGTCCTGAGTGTTTTTTGTCCGCGCATCTTGAGCTGGCGAAGGACAAAAAATGTATCGAAGGATAAGCGGAAATTTATCAACCTATATAAAATAGTTCATCACCTTTGCGGGCCATCTGCAACTGCTCACGCGCAACTTTTTCTTTATAAAAATCATCAGTTTGCCACGCGTAAATTTCTTTTTCCAATTGCACAATTTCTCCATCAAGGACCAGGATATCTTTTTTTAAATCTACAACAACCTTTTTTTGATTTTGTAATGATGCAATACCATTGCTTCCAAAAAAATAAATATATCCAAATGCGGTCATCTCACACGCCAATACAATTTTCATCAACATTTTTTTCCAACGAATCATAATCTCTCCTTTCATACTCCTAAGCGCTCGTCCTGAGCCTGTCGAAGGATATCTTGGAGCGCTCGAAGAAATCCTTTTGCCCCAATTTTTATTTCCCCAATTTCCGTTCCACTTCTATTAGGGTCCCCGTCAAGAGAACTCGCAGATGGGGGTAAGCTGACGAGCGCAGGAAAACATAACAATTTTAATTACAATACTCTCTTTTGTATTATTAAATTATATTGACTTCTGTGACAACATTTGCATTTACTTAATCCAAAAAAGGTGAACATGAAGAAATTATCAATTCTATCTCTCCTCTGTGTATCACTCTCTTTTTCATCACTTATTTCTGAAAAACAAACAACCGAAATTCCTGCAAATATATCAGATGAAACTTTTGACGAAACAATATTTAATTGGTCACGAACATTTGCGCAAGCAATGGATATAGCACACAAAAAACATTATGCCATTACTGATCCAAAAGAAAATATGATTAAAGCCATTGATGGTTTTATCAACTCATTGGATGCTCACTCCAATTTTTTAGACCCTAAAACATATCATGAAATGTTAGAAATGACTTCGGGTGAATTTTTTGGCGTTGGTATTGTTATCGATAATATGCGCAAAACAAAAGATAAACATTTAACGATTGTTGATACTATTCCTGATGGACCTGCAGATAAAGTGGGCATTCAACCGATGGATAAAATTGTGGAAATAGATGGTGAAATTCTTGAAGGGCTTTCAACTGAAAAAATAGTTTCCAAACTCAAAGGGGAACGCCATTCCACCGTCAAAGTCAAAATAATGCGCGAAAACAGTCCTGATCTTTTACCTTTTGATATTGTCCGTGATGTGGTCAAAGAACAACATTCACTGAGCTTCCATATTAAAAGTCACAATATCGCGTATATATCTTTAAGCATGTTCACTGATACTGCAACCAAACAAATTGAAACATTACTTAAAAAATCACAAGAACAACATGCCAAAGGACTTATTTTAGATCTGCGCAACAATTCAGGAGGTTTGCTGAATGCTGCGATTGATATCGCCGGACTTTTCTTAAAAAAAGGAAGTTTAGTTGCGCTGACCAAAGACAAATATGGAAAAGAGATTGAACGGTATGCAACACGAAGAAATCCTGTTGCAAAAAATAATCTGCCTATTTTTATACTCATCAATAATTATACCGCATCAGCAGGAGAAATTCTTGCCGGTTGTCTTAAAATTAATTCTGATACAACCAATGATTATTTAGCATTTCTTGTGGGAACCAAAACATTTGGCAAAGGATCAGTACAAGAAGTTATTCCCATAAGTAACAACTGCGCACTCAAAATCACTACATGCCTCTATTTTTTACCTGATAATACCACTATTCAAGGAACTGGCATTGAACCAGATTTTATGATCGAACGCACAACGCCTCCAACAGAACAGATACAATGGTTTACTAAAAATTATGGTCGAGAAGAAACACTGGATAATTATATAAAAGTTACTAAAGATGGTGTGCCACTTATGAAAGAAAAAAAGGACCCGTCTTCGCATAAAGCTCCGTCGGGTAAATTTAAAAATAATGACAATCGCCGCTATGATCGCGCAAAAGAGATGCTCCAAAATGATAATCAATTACGTGATTGCATTTCACTCATTAGTATGCTGAATACAGCCCAAAAATACACCCCAAAATTGGTAACCTCCCGTGGAAGCGCCCTGACCTATCTTAAACAAAACTATATTAGTGGTGATAAATTAGAAATTGAAGAAGTCAAATTATAAAAAAATAAAAAAAGGAAAAGAGATGAAAAAAGTAACGGTGGCTTGTATTATAATATGTTTTTTTCTCAGTAACCATACTTTGAGCATGTTCACCAAATATTCCACTTTATCCCAAAGAAACATTTTCAAAATAAGCAATTGCCATTATAGGTCAGAATTTGATTTACCAAGACTTCTCCAACAATTAAGAAAGCAAAAACGCGAAGCAGAAGAACAAGCTGTTCGTACACAAGAACAAATTGAACTCATGGAAATATGCATAAAAAATCAGCCAATACATTCAAATAATGAACAAATCGCAACTGCCGCTAAAATTGAAGATAGAGACTTTCCACATGGCAATATGAACAAAGATCACTAAATTATACAAAGGATATTTCGTGAAGAAAATGACCATTGTTTATTTTCTCTCCTACGCATTAACAAGTACCAATACTTTTAGTATGTTGACCCGTACAATTCCCACCAAAGCAAAAAATATCCGTTCATGTGTGGATATTACATGGTGCAGCAATAGATTACAAGAACAACGAGCTCAATTGGTAATGCATCGTCAACAAATAAAAGAAAGAAACAATATCCTGATAGAACGCCTCACAGAACAAAACAAAACTATTGATGATATTAATGAATTGAATAGACCTATGATAGAATTAGAATATTTTTGGTCTGAAAATAAAATAACTTCTCTTGCACAAAAATTTATGGAAGAAGAACAAAAAATACGTAAATAACGTGAGTTCGATCTAAGCCGTCAATAAATAAAAGCTTTTTTTATATATTGACGGTTTCTTTTTTCGAAATCCATACGCAGCTAAAGCTGAAAATATATTTATAATCAATGACTTTGGGCTACGATACCGTGAATGTTC
>DATAXH010000079.1:0-4311 GCA_036266775.1 Candidatus Babeliales bacterium
CTTCTGTCGCTCAATCCTCCTTCGCCCCATCCTTCGCTGAAAGCTTGCATCCTACGCATAAAGCTTCGGAGCACACAGTCGGAGAGCACGGCAAGGCTTCCTCTTGCGCTGAAGCTACAAAGGACAGGTCGGAGGACAAGAATAAATTACCGCAGTTATTATCTCAATGCGAAGTAATTAAACAAACTATTGATGAAAAAAAGGGATTTGATAAAGGAACACGGTGGGTAGCGGATACGCGATTTGCTCATTATATTGTTGCTTATAAAGCCTAAAAAAGGGGGAATATTATGGCACGACTTATTAGAGATCAAATCATCGCATCGATTGATATTGGAACAACAAAAATTTGTGTTTTAATAGCACGAAAAATTGGAGATCAACTGGAAATTATTGGCATCGGAAAATCTCCTTCACATGGTTTACAAAAAGGGGTGGTTGTTGATGTTGCAAAAACAATTAACTCTATCAGTCTTGACGTTAAAGAAGCAGAGATGATGGCAGGAGTTCCTATTGAAGGAGCTTACATTGGAATTTCTGGTGGGCATGTCAGTGCTGTTAATTCAACCGGTGTGGTGCCGATTAAACATGGTCAAATTAAACAAACAGATGTTGATGCAGTCCTCGAAGCTGCAAAAGCGATTGCAATTCCTGAGGGGCGACAAATTTTACATATCTTACCCCAGTATTTTATCATCAATGGCTGCGATCGCGTTCAAGATCCTATCGGGATGTACGGTGTACGGCTTGAAGTGCAAGCTCATATCATTATGGGATCAGTCTCATCGGTACAAAATTTAGTAAATTGTTGTCAAACTGCCGGTGTAAACGTTAATGATATTATATTAGAACAACTTGCATCTGCTGATGCCGTATTAAGTGATGATGAGCGTGAATTAGGCGTTGGAGTGATTGATATTGGGGGCGGCACATCAGATGTGGCATTTTATAAAAATGGTTCTGTGCGACATACCATGGTCTTGGCGGTAGCGGGTAATCATGTGACCAATGATATAGCGATCGGATTACGAATTCTGAAAAGTGAAGCAGAAAGAATTAAAAAACGTTACGGATTTGCAATCGGTAATTTGGTTGAAACGGAAGAACTTATTGAAGTGGAATTGATGCAAGGGGAAGATTTGCAAGTGGTACGATTGTCAGATCTTGTTTTGATTATTGAATCTCGTATGCGTGAAATGTTCACGTTGATTAATGAAGATATCGTGAAACATCATTTGCAACAATTTATGACGAACGGAATTGTATTGACAGGTGGTGGTTCATTATTAACTGGTGCGCGAGAATTGGCAGAAGAAATTTTTGATTGTCCGGTACGTATTGGAAAACCGCGTGTTTTATTTGATTTAGTTGAAACATTACAAAGTCCATTATATGCAACGGGGTATGGATTGTTGGTGTATGTTTTGCAGAATGAGAAAAAAATAAAAATGCATTTGAAAGAGGAAGCATTAACTCGGCGCGTTTTTGAACGAATGAAGTCCTGGGTGTCAGACTTTTTTTAAGATAGAGTTTTACTTTTAAAAAAAAGGAGCGCACGATGATAGATTTTGAACAAGAAGCGTTGCATCGTCAAAAATCGATGGTGTCCATTAAAGTTATTGGTGTTGGTGGTGCAGGAGGAAATGCTGTTAATAGTATTATAGAATCAGGATGTCAGGGAATTGGATTTGTTGTTGCAAATACTGATGCGCAAGCGTTGGAATTCTCAAAAGCGCAACATAAAATTCAAATCGGTGTTAAGTCTACAAAAGGGTTAGGGGCGGGGGCGAATCCAGAGATTGGAAAGCGTGCTGCAGAAGAAGACCTTGATAAAGTAATGGATGCTATGGATGGAGCAGACATTGTCTTTATTGTTGCCGGAATGGGTGGTGGAACTGGTTCTGGTGCAACACCGGTTATTGCACGTGCATTACATGATAAAGGTGTTTTATCTATCGCTATTGTTATTCGACCATTTATGATTGAAGGCAAACGGCGTGCGGCAACAGCTGAAGCAGCAATTCAGAAATTAAAAGCAGATGTGGATGCATTAATTATTGTGCCAAATGAAAAATTGTTGGAAGTTGTTGATGAGCATGTTTCTATGACCGATGCATTTGCAATGGTTAATGAAGGTATATTAAGTCAATCAGTGCGCGGATTATCTGATATTATTACACGTCCAGGACATATTAATGTTGATTACGCTGATATTCGTACAATTATGAAAGATCGCGGTCTTGCAGTGATGGGTACGGGTAAAGCATCAGGAAATAATCGAGCACGCACTGCTGCAATACAAGCAATTTCATCTCCATTACTTGAAAATATGTCAGTTGTTGGTGCTCGTGGTGTACTGTGTAATATCACTGGCGGTAAAGATCTTGGACTTCGTGAAATTAGTGAAGCTGCATCAGTGGTGTATGAACAAGCGCATGAAGATGCAAACATTATTATTGGTTCAGTGATTGATGAAAACCTGCGCGATGAAGTTGTTGTAACGATCATAGCAACAGATTTTGAACATGCAGCTACCGTTGCTGCGCAACCGGTACAAGAACTGCATGTAATGCAATCAGCACAACCAAAAGAAGAGTTAAGTTTTTTTGAGCCCGTAAAACAAGAAGAAGAGCATGTTTGTGCTGCACCAGTAGTTGAAGAAGAAGCTATAGAGCCTTTGCCGTTACAAACAACTGTAGAAGCTGTTGAAGAAGACAAACATGACTTTATGAAAAAGAGTCATGTAGATTTTTTCGAACAGGCCGATAACACGTTCGGTGGTGCGGTAGATTCTAAAGATTTGGATGTACCAACATTTATGAGGCAAAAATAAAAGAGATCTTTTAGAAGTGGATATATAACACATAAGCGCTTACGTATTACAATATAGGTAAGCGCTTATTTTGTTCATTATGCTTATACATTTCATATTTAAACAACATTCATGATATAACGCATATCATTTACAGTATATGCTTCGTTGCCGTAATACATTTTTTCAAGTTGTTCAAGTTGTTGTTTATATATTTTGATTGCTCGAGGGCTCAGGTTTTTAAGATGATAGCCTTTTGGATCTAATTGTTCTTGTACTGATTTGATATAGAGTTCAAGTGTTGCTTTTTCTCTTTGACTTAGATAAGGATTTACTTCTTTTTCCATTGCAGAAACTGGAATTGATATGAACAATGCGATTGCCAGGATTACGCCTGCCATGAGTACATTTTTTGTACTTTTCATAAAAACTCCTTTATATAATGATAAAATATATTCACCAATATGTTGTTGTTTGAGGATTCGAATAAATTATGTTTGCCATTTCACTATCCGTATAAGCTTTATTGCCATAATATATTGCTTTTATACGTTCAATGCGTTGTTTTTCTAATTCGATTTTTTGCTTAAACATTTTTATGTTTCGTAAAGATTCTGGTTCTTCAAATACTCCTTGGCGGAATATGTCTATTGCTTGTTCTGCAGCGAAGAAAGCTACTTCAAGATTATTTTTTTGTTTGTCAGTCAGGTAAAGATTTACTGGTTTATCTAATTCCATTGTTTTTATGTGAATGGACGCAAATAATGCAATTGTCAGAGTCACGCTTGTAATGAGTACATTTTGTGTACTTTTCATAAAACATTCCCTTATTTGTTCTTATTTTTTTCAATTGCATCTTGAAGCATTTGTTTAATAGATACCCATGGTTCAGTATTTGGAGAGTGATTAATTCGAGATAATGCTTGATCGGGTTTTGCGCCAAACTTAAGTATTAAGGCTATTTTTTGAGATTCTTGGCTGTCTACTGCTTTATCTAATATCGTTATTTTCTTTGCAGCATAAGCACTACTCGTTTTGCTAAAATTAATATCGGCACCTGTATTGATATATTTCGTAACTTGGGCAATAAATAATTGACTATAGCTTATTACCATTGTGTTGAATAACTTATTTCCAAGGTCTATATATTGTTTTGCAGTAGGTGTACTAAATTTCTTAGCAATATCTTCTGTTGAAACATCAAATTTGTCTTCAAGTATATGTACTAAAGCAGTAAAACTTTTTAGACCATTAATGACGCTATACAGTTCCTTGTTAATTTCGCTCATTTGTTTAATATTTTTTATAGCTTCATCAAGATTATTATGACTTTCTGCTAAAGTCATAATGATAAGACTTCTTATTTCAGTAGGTAAATTTTGCCAATTAGTACCATTTACCGTTTCCATCGCAGTTATTTGAATTGATGCAAATAATGTAATTGCCAGAGCTATGCCTGCTATAAGTACATTTTTTGTACTTTTCATAAAAACTCCTTT
>DATAXH010000080.1:0-3587 GCA_036266775.1 Candidatus Babeliales bacterium
CGTTGCCTCATTAAGCGCAACATCAGCAATAATTTCTGTGGGAGAAATAGTAGCAACAACATCCAAATTCCCTTCCCCTTGCACATCATATTTCATCGTGCTATTAATAACTGACCGAATAAATGGAAATGCTATTGATCCAGTAAGTTGCGACGGAGCCTGACAACCTGTCCTCTGTAGCTTTAGTGAAGAAGGAAGCCTTGGCGAAGACAGGTCCGGCGATTCTTGTAATGTAAGTAACTGTTTATTTTCTTTATCGCTGTACGAACAGTGATGCACCGCAAATTGTGGATAAATTGACCATGCAACAGAAAAATGATTCTCATCAATGCATCCTTGTGTATTGATTAATCCTTGTGCATAAGAAAAAGAACTGTTACTCATGTGCATCGCATTACTTAATGTATGAGTTGTAATTGCATCATAAAAACCCGTTATTGTATCATTATCAATTGCAATATGTGCATTAAAACTGTGTGGTTTTATACGCCAATAAGAAAATAGTTTTGATGAAAGATCAGTACTGTTTTTGATATTAAACTCACCTTTATGCGTAGCTTGATTCCAAAAACCAGTTCCTTTACATTCTTGATTATATCTGCTCATACCAAGTCGTATTTTCCAATCATCTCCATGACATGAAAAACCTACTTTGCCAACATCGCATATGTAATAATCACTCAGCTTCATATTTTCAATAATTAATTGCCCATCAATTTTTTGTTCTTCATCTTTACTCATTTTTACAAAGCATTGTAATGTACCATTAATCATCTGATCACAGGAAGAACCTACAATACAATGTGCCACATATGATAAAGGAAATTGAGTATTAATTCGTAGTTCTTTTTCTGTAATAACAATAGGATCTATCATCACAGAATTATATGCATTCCGTATTGAAAATCTTCCACGATCACCTTTCCAGCTGCCGGTAACATAACATCCGCCCTGATCACCCATTTGTGATAATGCACATGCCCCTGCAATTTGTGCACTTATATCATACGTGCCATCTTTATCACAAAACTCCGTCATCAAAAAAATATCTGTTGCTATCTTTTCAACATAATTATCTTTTTTATAAGCTATCTGACCATCCCCAACAAACAGAGTAGTTTTGATCTGGTTACCCACTCGTAATGATGAACTGTTAAAAGAAAGCGCACAATCAATATTGTACAGGTCGTCATAAGCGCAAAAATGAGCATTTTTGAAAACTATTGATTTCAGTTCAACCGGAAAAGGTAAAAAGGATTTTTGCATCATTGCTATAATATATTGCTCAATAGCAAAACGTGACTTTTCAACACGTGATGTACATTCAAAACCATCAATTGTTACATGTTGATCCATCATTCCTTTTAACAAAAGTTGTATCCATGAACAATGCAGTTCACATTTTTTACATCGCCATGACCAATCACAAGAATCAATCGATCTCATTTCAAGATCATGAAGCACTAAAGAAGGGGCAAAAAAGCTTACGGATTGGACAGAACATGAAAAATGACCTCCAAGATATTTTTGAGCAATCGTAACAAACAGTTGCTCAATTTTTTTGTGCGTCCATGCATCATATTCTGCAAAAAAAATGGTGCCGATAATTCCCAGCACCAATGCAAAAAGTAGTTTTTTGATCATAACCGACCTTGCTACAGCAACAACTATTATGTAAAATTTTTATGAAATTTGCTGAAACAAATCCTCATAACGACTGCTTAAACTTATATCTTCCAAATGATCAAGCACCGAATATATTGATTTTGTTGGAATCCTTCCATAACCCTCTACAAAAACAAATTCAAGATATTCATCAAGACCTTGTATTACAACATAAAAATCATTTAAAACATCACATATTTTATCTACTACTGCTGTATTATATGCTTGCTGCAAAAAAGGATAGTCATATTCATCAACTAACAATACAACTCGATTATTTTTTGACAATTTTTTAACAATTTCTTGTAACATTTGACTAGCCAATAAATTATGATCAACATTAATGCCATATTTTTCCGCTATATCAATCAACTGTAATATAATACCTCGAGTTAACTCTTCTGGGGTTAAACATGGTATATCAGAAAAAGATATCGTAATAACTGGATATTTTTTCCAAACATAATCTAATGAACTGATATCAAGATCATCAAATAATTGTTTATTACCTAAAAAAATTTCTCCTAAGGTTGAAATAAGTAACGATTTCCCAAAACGTCGAGGTCGGGCAAAAAAATAATACTTTCCTGTGGTAATAAGCTCATAAATACGTTTTGTTTTATCCACATATACATAATTTTCTTGTATCAATTCAGAAAATGTCTGAATTCCTATAGGGAATTTTTTCATAATCAGTTCCTATATATTACTCTTGCCCTAAAAGCTTCCACTTACCATCATATCGGTAAAGACGCAAATAAGAAACCTGTGACACAGCATTACTTAATGCATACATGTTTTTTTTATGTTTATCAGTAAGATATACCGTGCCGGAAGATAGAGTTCCCGTTGGGTAAAAATGAATTGAAGAATCGGCAAATGTAATCGCTTTAGTAATCGTACGCGATGGTGAACCTGGCGAACCTAAAACATTGGGTAAAAAACCAAAACAAACGCGCGATGATAAGTTTTCCGTAACATTATCACCGCGGTAGCTACTTTTTTCTGTATCACACACTAACATCTGATCACTATTACTCGCAATTGCCTTTTGTTGCAAATATGAACATGCCGTTGCAAGTTTATCAACTTCTGCATGAGTGATCGTATCATCCAAAAAAGAAAGTTGCATCATGCCAAGTGTTGCAACTATTGCAAACAAAGCAATAACAACCATCGCTTCAATCAGTGTAAAACCAGATTTGATATATATCATTTATAATCTAAGATTTGCGTTGTTTTTGCAACTCTTCTTCCAAACGTTTAATATCTCGATCCATCCCATCCAACAGTTGTATATGATAATCTCTCCATTTCAAAAAATCGTTTTGAGGCATATTTTGCACCGTAATGTCATGTATTGATTGCACTTTTTCATATCTTGCAATTCTCAAATTTGTAATCTGTCTTTCAACACTGTTATCAACCCTCATCGCTTGCAAAGCAACAGATGAAAAAACATTCGCTACAAACATCATCAGTTTTAAAATATTCATCATAAACCTTACAACTTAGCTCGACCTTCACCAGGGCCCGAAGAACCCCTACCAAACCATCGCTCTTTTGTTTTTTGATTACTAGAATCCTTTAAAAAAGGAAAATAATATCGACGTCCGTGCTGTGTATCACTTCCAATCGTTCTATGTGCAGGATCTTTGCAATATTTTACTGCTAAATGTGCAAGCAAAGTATCAACCACTTCAGAATTATTAAAAGATTCACGATACTCATCAGCTGCTGATTTACATTGCATATTTGATGTATTATGTTCTGATCCAACAACAACAAAAATAACACAACTCGACGCAAGCATCACATACTCTTTTTTTAATGCAATCATTTTACTCTTCCTTTTTTAAGAAAAATTTTTACGCCTCTATCGCCTCTTGTTCAGCGGTAGCAACTGCAAGAACCTCCTCAAT
>DATAXH010000081.1:0-3729 GCA_036266775.1 Candidatus Babeliales bacterium
CTTTTTCATATCTTCTGGGCTTAAATAACTGCACAGTTCGGCGATATCAACTGGATGAGTTTCCAACAAATCACGCCAGAGCTTTTCACTTGCTGGATCTTTATGTGTAATCAGATTATCTATATTTTCTTGAATTCCATAGAGTAAATCTTTGATATCCATGATTCCTCCCTCATACATGCCCCCCCTTTATGAGTAGGACGTCTAGACGCTGTTTAAGCAGATATAACCCCATTTGACTTTAAGAGTATTATATATGACAATTAAAATAAAGAACTAATTTATATTTTTTTATCAATAGAATCAAAAATCCTTCAACAAATTCAGGATGAACGTGATCCATGGTCCTATCGCACCAAAAAGTACATTCTCTTTTACCGTACCAGAAAATAGCGCACCTTGCCGCATAGATCGCTACATTACGACCCTATTTCCTGATTATTCTCGCACGTACTTTCAACATATAATTGATCAAGGCGGCATTTCTGTCAATAACAGTTTCATCAAAAAATCAAGCAATCTGGTACATCCAGAAGATATCATAACCATACAATTTCCAACTCGGCAAACTGCTTCACTCGCTACTGTCGTTGATACAACAATTGGGGTTTCAATTATTGCTGAAACTGAACATTTTATGATTATTCATAAACCAGCAGGTTTATTAGTACATGCTCCTTCTACAACAAGTTCTGCGATAAGTTTAACTGATTGGATACGTCATTATCACACTGACATTACTGCAGTAGGCCTCAGTGAACGTCCTGGTATTATTCATCGGCTTGATAAAGAAACCTCTGGTATCATGATCATTACACGTACCAACTATGCACATAATAATATTGGTGGACTTTTCAGACATAGAAAAATAAGTAAAACATATAAAGCTGTTGTTGCAGGTCATCCACCAAAAGAAGGTACTATCTCGCTTGCAATTGGTCGTGATCCAATTAATCGCATAAAAATGACGACGTTTCCTGAAGAACTGATTGATTCAGAAGGTAAAATAGGGAATGTAAAAGTTCGTCATGCAAAAACAGATTACAAAGTACTCGAATATTTTAAAGACACATCCCTTATTGAAGTCAAACCAACAACTGGTCGCACACATCAAATTCGTGTTCATATGAAAGCTATTGGACATCCTATCATTGGTGATCAACTTTATGGAAAAAAATCACCCCTCATTAACCGACAAGCTCTTCACGCAGAAAGTTTATTATTCACCTTTGAAGATAATGCATACTCATTTACTGATGAGCTTCCTGATGATTTTAAAGAATTAGTTAATCACTTAAAAAAATAATCTTTTCTGACTCTTGCATTTTTTTTTAATCCGCAGTAGCATTGAGGTGAGCTAAGAAGGAATTGTAGTAATGAAGCCCCTTCTTAAAATCATATCCTATTTTTTTCAAAATATTGTAACGGTTTTTTATTCAAGAGTTTGCGGCATGCATCGCACGCAATATTTTTTGAGCCGTTCAAATTCAGCGTGATATTCGTCAACCGTTTGCAGATCTCTTACAATCGTTATGTTTTCAATATTTGTTTTTTGTCCTGCTTTAGTAAAATTTGCTGAACCAGTCACAACAAAATCATCTCCTACAATTAATTTATGATGCATGCAAGGTTCTGATAAACCTTTTTTATATTGTGGATTTAATGAAGGTTTATAATACCAGACAGGAACATCAGCATTGATTAATATTTGTATCTTATTATGAGCTTGTTTCATATTGCTTGCATCGGTAATAACACATACATTGATACCATTTTTATGTGCATTCTTCACATGATCAACAATCCGCATATCCGTTAAATTAAAAGCAGCGATATATAAATGTGTTTCGGCTTCTGACATTATCTCCAATAAAATAGGTGATAAATCATGAATAGTTGTAAAAAATGATTGTGTAATACGTTTTTTATCAAGACCATGTATAGTATGAGAAAACTGTTGTTTTTTATGAACAACAGTTTTTTTGGCTTTTTTGGAATTTGATTTTCCTTCATATCCCACGATAAAATGCGTTGTGCCAAAAGTAGGAGGTGCATTGTTAAAACAAATCTTAGTGCTACCAAGTTTATTTTGACTGGTTTGAATTGTATGGATATTCAAAATATTACACAATACAATTAAACTAATGGACTGTAATTGCTTCATTTTCGTCCTTTTTAAAAACAGTGCTCTGTTTCATTTTTACTTGCGCGGAGAAGTTCCAAGTACAATCTGTTCCCGTAACTGATGTAATAACTCTTTTTTTTGTTGTTTTTCTTCTTCTTTTTTAATTTTCATTTGTGCTTTATCAATAATTTTTAATTTTTTTATATCAGAACAATATTCTTGTTTAAACGACCGCATTATTTTACGACAACGTTCATCAGATCCCAACATGGCATCACATACGAGTCGTGACATATGAAAAAAATCTCGCATATTTTCTGGAGTCATTCCATCCGTAGCAAGAATTTTATTGGCTTCATTGTATATTTTATTCTGTAAACCTTTTTGTAACTCTTCTTGTATAATATTTTCTTCAGCACGATCAAAATTAATTGCAATATTCAAATCAGACATAAGATTTTGAATGTCAGTAAATTCTTCTTTTTTTTTATCACAAAGCCATTTAAGAATATCTTCTTTTGCTTCTATTTTTTGAACTCCTTGCGCAAATATCTTATCAACAATAACAGTGGATTCTTTTTTTATATTTTCAATACATTGGTGATCTCCTGAATTATCCGCAAACAGAACCCCTGATATACACATTAACCAACAAGATATACTCTTCATTGCTTCTCCTTTTTTTATAAAATTCTAAAACTTCCATCGCATTTCAACCTCACCGCCTAAGTCGCGACGTTCATCACGAATAGCACGCAACGTTATATCATCAGACAATAAAAATTCAAGTTCAAACTTAGTATCTTCTGTAAGACTAAAATTCTTCTGAATGACTGCACGCCACCGATCATCAACAGTAATTTCTAACGCTCCACGCAACCCTCCTCGTCCTGTTTGATCAGTAAAACTTGGTACCAAATTAATATTAAACGATCCTAATAATGGCTTAAAATATTTATCAAAAAATGAGAGTTGATTATTGCTCAAAATAAGACTTTTTAAATTTTGTACAATAAGCGCAGGCATCATACTATTGAGAGAATTTTCTTCTGCACCAACAAGCAAAAGCCCTACTATCTGTTCTTCAGTAAGCCCCGGCGTTGCATCAAGTATAATATGATGATTCAACAAAGAACCGTCAACATGCAATGACACATCATATTTTTTTATTTTATTACGAGCAAAAAGTTCGATTGCAGGATCAAATAGTTGGTCTGGATAAAATGTTATGACGCCTTTAGATATATATAATGGTTTATAAGGGAAATTAATAGTCCCTGCATGCAATGTAACGGTTCCAGTTACCCATCCATCACTCAAACTTTTGTGCATCACCGTATTTTCTTGCATATCATTAGAAATTTGCATAGCAACGTGTGCGTTCGTCTGTAAAAATCCCGTATCCACCACAATGGGTAATTTGGTTTCGATAATCAGATTATATCCAAGCGGCATATCAGGCGTAGCAAATGCTGCCTGAGTATATGACAATAACTGTTTTTGAATAATTCCAGAAAAAAGATTCTCTTTTAACTGGCTTTTATCAATCAAAATATGACCATCTATGCGAGCATCTGATTGCAAAGATTTTGAAAACAGAAGAG
>DATAXH010000082.1:0-4240 GCA_036266775.1 Candidatus Babeliales bacterium
CTAATTCTTTATACAACAGTCGCACAAATAACAGGTTAACAATAAGTGCAGCACCCATAATCCACAATGCATAAGGACCACAATCAATATTATTAATAATTAACCTATTAAAAGGGGTGAACGCTAGTTCACCCAGCAAAACCATATCAGTATCAAGGTGCACGTTGCGTGCAAACTGAGAAACTAAAATCACACCAACAGAAAAAAAGAGCGGAAACACAAGTCCAATCGCAGCATCTTGTTTAAGACGTTTACTTTTAATAATCAGTTCCGTACACAGCACCGTCAATATGCCACTTGCTGATGCACCAATAATCAACAGCGATGAAGTCAAATTTTTAATGATCAAAAACATCACCACAATACCTAATAATATCGCGTGACTAATTGCATCACTCATCATTGCAACACCACGCAATACCAAAAATACCCCCGGTAAACAACAGGTAACTGCTGCCAAAATGGCAATCGTAACAATTTCAATGTGCAGCATATTTATCGCCATGCAACACCTCTTTGCGGTGCACATACTAAAGAAAAAAAGACGATACAACTTGCTGCTACAACAATTGCAGGACCAGTTGGCAGATGATCAATAATGCTGCTTGCATACACGCTTATAACGGTTGTTGCGCAACCGAATAATGATGATAGTAAAACCATATGCATTAACTTATTCACCCATTGCCGTGCTGCTGCTGCAGGTGCAATAAGCATGGTACTCATCAAAACAACGCCCACCGTTTGCAAACCAATCACAATCGTAAGCACCAATAATACCGTTAAAATTGTTTCTATAATGATTGGCTTAAATCCCAAACTGTGTGTAAAAACGGGATCAAAAACGTACATTGCACATTCTTTCCAACACCAAACTAAAATAGTCATAATAAAAAAAGATATGATCGCAATCGCGATAATATCTTGCTGCATTAATGTTGCCACATTACCAAATAAAAATTTGTTTAAAATTGCTTGATTACTTGTTGGTATTTTTTGTGCGACCGTCATAAGCACTAATCCCAAACCGAAAAATACTGATAAAATAATACCAAGCACTGCATCTTTTTTAAGTGTTGTGCGTGTACATACATAATGCATGCTTATCACGCCCACAATCCCTGCAAGAGCACCACCACTTAATAATATCCATGGATTTTTACTATGCGTGCATAAAAACATCAGCACAATTCCTGGCAATGCTGCGTGCGAAATTGCATCACCCAATAAACTTTGTTGACGTAATAATGCAAATGAACCCAATGCTCCTGCTGTTATTCCCAACAATGCAGCACCTTGCAACACGAGGAGTAAAGTGTAATCAAAGAAGCAAATCATTATCTTTCTTTCTTCCGCACCCTTCGATACATTTTCCTTCGCTATCCTTCGATACACCCCTAACGGGGCACTCAGGACGAGCGGCGGAAAACACTCAGGGCGAGCGGTTTGTGTTTTTTTTCTTTCAATTATTTTGAATATTCCACACCGCATAACTTTCTATTTTTTACTTTATTCTTTCTTCCGCTCGCCCTGAGTGTTTTTGTCTTCAAAAATGTATCGAAGGGTATGCGGAAAATTACCATACGCAGCACGTAAATTTGCTGCAGTCAAAACTTCATCAGCTGGTCCACTCGCAATACATTTTTTATTCAGCAACACAATATAATCAAAGTAAGTTGATGCAGTAAAAAGGTCGTGGTGAATAACAATAACTGTTTTACCTTCATCGCGTAGCTGTTTAAAAATATTGATAATAATATGTTCCGCTTCAATATCAACACCTGCAAATGGTTCATCTAAAAAATAAACATGCGCATCTTGCATAAGTGCACGTGCTAAAAATGCTCGCTGCTGCTGACCGCCAGAAAGTACACTGATAGGTTGATGTGCATAATGTTCTAAACCTACGGCAACAAGAGATTCATACACTTTTGTGTGATCAGCACTTGTTGGTCGCTTAAACCATCCTAATCTTCCATAACAACCCATCAGCACCATATCAAACACCGTAATCGGAAAATCCCAATCAACAGAACTGCGTTGAGGGATATATGCAATTTTATTACGTATGTTTTTAACGGTACTACCTAAAATTTTTATGTCGCCTACAGCAATTGGTATTAAATCTAACACTGCTTTGATGAAGGTTGTTTTACCCGCACCATTCGGGCCAATAATGCCACACATTACTCCTTGTGGCACTGTTACAAAAAAATCTACTAAAATAGAAGTAAGGTTATAAGAGACCGTAAGATGAGCAACATCTAATGCCGGTATTTTTGATATATTTTTCATTTGCATTAAGTATAAAAAAAGAGTAGATATAATACAAAAAATTCTTTAACAAAAGGGCGCGTATATGAATCTCACATCGAAAAATTTCTTCATCATATTATTTGTATGCTGTTCACCATCGATTATCTGTATGGAAAATCAATATCCGCAAATACTTCAAAAAGCTATAATAGAACGTCAGACATTCGATCACAACTACAATGCTGTTGTAAATCCAAGTTTAAACTCATATGTAAAAAATCCCGCTAACTTTATCGCATCTATTGAAAAAGAATTAAAACAAACAACAAACATCTTACCCAAAAAAGATACTGTTAACCATGAACAGGAAGACTATGCAATTGTTTATGAAAATATGCCTCCATATTGTTCTATTATGTTAAACAAAATTATCAAACAAAATCCTTCTCAAGGAGTATCAATTATTATAAGCGATGCAAGTGTACGTTGCCTGAGACCAGACAGAAAATCTTTCTTCTTCCTACCTCAAATCACCGTGAATAACAATTTCATGAAAAATCTTTCTCTTGAGGCACAAGAAGCTTGGTGTCTTTATATAGTCAACGTGGCGATGATTAGACGTTCAAATTTTACTCATAATGATATTTTGATTAGTTCAGAAAACAGACAGCTCTTTATTGCACTTGCAACAAAAAATGATGAGTATAGTAATCTTTTTAATGCACTCATAGCAGAAACAGTTGATTATCTACCAATAGATATTTATAAGGAAATTCAAAAAATTAAAGTTTTGCACGCACAACTCGCATGGCTTAAAAAATATGCTATTTCAGAGAATCAATAATCACATCAACATTATACTTCACCATTGCAAGATACGATGATGCGCCACTTTGTTCATCACCCAGCGCATCGGAATATAGTTCTGCACCCAATTGCACATTCCAGCCACGTGCATGAACTGCATTTTGAACCGCAACAAGCGCACGTTGCGGAATTGATGATTCAACAAAAATAGTTGGTATACGTTTTTCTACAATAAAATCTGCAAGGTGTTGAATATCGCGTGTGCTAATATCACAATCAGTACTCAACCCTTGCAGACCAACAACTTGAAAACCGTACCGTGCATCAAAATAACCAAATGCATCATGCGCGGTGATTAAAATTTTTTTATATGGGTCAATCTCATTAACCCTATTTTGTACATATGCATGCAACTGTTGCAACTGCGCAATATAGTCATCGCCATTTTTGCAATACATATCCACGTTTTCACTATCAAGTGCGATAATTTTTTGTTGCATATACCGGACCACATCAATCCACATCAGCACATCAAACCAAATATGCGGATCATACAGATCATCAAATTCAGTGCTGCGTAACTGTTCTTTGTGGAGCGCCTGCGATGCATTAACAACAGTTGTAAATCGCTGCATGCCTTCAAGAACTTGTCCCATCTTACCTTCTAAATGCAAACCGTTATAAATGACCATATCCGCTGCTGCTAACTTATGCACATCACTTTCACGTGCGCGGTATAGATGAGGATCCACCCCGGGACCCATCAAACCATACACAATGATATTATTACCTACAATATTGCGCACAGCATCAGCAAGCATGCTTGTTGTTACAACAATGGTAAGTTTTTTTTGTTGATCGACATAATTTTTGTCAATAAAAAGTACCCTCAAAAAGCAAATGAACAGTAATACAGCAAACAATAATATACTATTTCTTTTCACATTCATGGTCACAAATCTAGCGTTTCATCAATATTATTTTGTTAACTTACTTATAGTAGCATATAAAATATGAGATTATAATTTTGTCAGAGCGCAAATTCAAATATGAAGTGCATAGTATAAATAGCTAAATAAGCCAGAGGACGGTAAAATGGACCTTAGTTAAGTGAAAAATAACGAAAGGATCATTCAAATGCCAATAGGCTACCGTCATCTGACATATGAATTAAGAT
>DATAXH010000083.1:0-7465 GCA_036266775.1 Candidatus Babeliales bacterium
AAAATTGCAAAATTCATCAGTATGGTAGAAAATAGTAGTTAAATTCATTACATTATTCCTTTTTTTAGGATTGATCTTTTATTAAAAGAATATTGTAATGAATTTTTTTTAAAAGATTTCTTATATCGAACTCACGTTAAAATAGAATCAATTTTATGGGAATAGGTTTTATTGGTAGCAAGTAAACTTATTGCTTTTTGACGGTTATGCAATGTCGCTATATCGGTGATAGGATGACAAAGAGTAAAAGCTGCATATGCTTGGCCGATTGCCGTATTAATAGAATTGTTAAAGATTTTACCAAAAATATGTTGTTGACTATTTTCTCCGCCACTGATGATTTCGAGCTTGTCAATGTAACTACTATCAACTACAGGTTGTTTTTCTGTAAAATTATGTGAAGCAATAGTAAAAGCTACTTCTTGTGTTTCGCGTGGAGAAAGACTTTTTAACTCAGGATCAAGTTGTTTTTTCATTTTTTCAATGAAATTGTCAGAATCTGTATTTTGGATCATTGGAGCTTCGATAGATTCAATACCAAACTTACTCATAAGATAGCTATTGCAGATATGCTGAGTGAAAGGTATTTCTTGAATAGCATTGTTAGCTAGCATAAGATGAACATTGCATAAATTTACAAAGGCAATGGATATAGATAATAGACGTTTCAAGATAATACTCCTAAAAATAATTGATAGTAAAAATTAATATATATCTTTAATTGTATTAGTTAACATGTAGTTGGTCAAATGTGTTTTGATCATATTTGAAGAGGTAAAGGGGCATAAAAATGAGATGGTTTTTAAAGTTTTTTATAAAATAATGCGATTTTCGTTAAAATTCAGTTGAAATCTATTGAAAAAAGCAATATCATATTTGAACAAGCTTGTTGGACATGCTTGGGTAAGGCGAGGTTCCTGAGCGGCCAAAAGGGGCGGACTGTAAATCCGCTGACTATGTCTTCGCTGGTTCGAATCCAGCCCTCGCCACCAGTCTACGTTGCTGCGCAACTTCGTCTGGCTTTCGCCAAGAAGAGCGGAGTTTATCCTGAGCTTGTCGAAGGATCTGGCTGGCGCCATAAGAAAGAAGTTTAGCAAATGTGAGAACTTTGAAAGCAAATTGCGAAGACTGTCCGACGTAGTCGATAGACGTAGACGGACTAGTTAAAAGTTTCAAAAGGCTGTGCAAAAATAAGAATTAAAAAGACGATTGAAAAAGATTTTTTGAAATATGCGGGAATAGCTCAATTGGCAGAGCGACAGCCTTCCAAGCTGTAGGTTGCGAGTTCGACCCTCGTTTCCCGCTCCAGAAATATAGAATAATGCCGGCGTAGCTCAGTTGGTAGAGCAGCTGATTTGTAATCAGCAGGTCACTGGTTCGAATCCTGTCGCCGGCTCCAATTTAAGAAGGCTTCGAGCCTTCTTTTTTATATAATTTAGAAAAAAGGCTTATTTTTCTGATTTTTACTACACAATGTGCGTTTAAAAATTTGTCTTTTTCTGTTTTTTTAATTAATCTATAATAAACCGTAAGGATTACGGTCTACGCCCACGTAGCTCAGAGGTAGAGCACTTCCTTGGTAAGGAAGAGGCCACCGGTTCAATCCCGGTCGCGGGCTCCAGATAAAATTGTTGGAATCTAAGGTCTTCGATTGTTTTATAATCATGGCAAAAAATAGAAAAACTACTCATTTAGTTTGCGATACATGCAAAGAACGTAATTATACTCAGGTTGTTTCAAAAAAAAGAACGATTGGTTCTTTGAAACTGAATAAATATTGTTCACGCTGCCGCAAACATAATGAGCATAAAGAAACAAAATAGACCTCTGTAGGTCAGTAGCTCAATTTGGTAGAGCAGCAGACTCCAAATCTGCCGGTTGGGGGTTCGAGTCCCTCCTGGCCTGCCAACTCAGAAAGAATGAGAGATGATGATAAAAGATGTAACGCAGTTTGTGAAAGATGTGCAGCTTGAACTTTCAAAAGTTACCTGGCCTAAATTCGATGAGTTTGTTGGATCAACGATTGTTGCTTTGCTTCTCATGTCTTTTTTTTCAATTTATTTAGGTTTAGTTGATAAAGGACTGACTGAGTTCTGGCGGTTTGTAGTTAGATTATATGGTGGATACTAGTTTTACAGGACAAAGATCATATGAAGCGCTGGTATGTTGTACAAGTATATGCAGGTTATGAGCAAGCAGCTAAGCTCGACATCGAAAAACGAATACAAGCGGAAGGCATGCAAGATTTTTTTGGTGAAATCCTTGTGCCATCTGCTAAATCAAAACCGATGTTTGCAACAGATGACAGTGCTGATCAGCAACTTTTTCCTGGCTATATTTTAGCCGAAATGGAAATGACTCCCGAATCCCTTCGTGTTGTAACGGCAAGTATTCGGGTTTTGAGATTTTTGGGGGGCAAAAATCCTGAGCCAATATCCCAAAAAGAAATCGATCGAATTGTTTCCCAAGTTAAGGGAGAAGTTGCGGTTGAAACTACGCGCGAAGAGTTTTCGCTTGGCAGTGAAGTAGATATAGTTGAGGGGCCCTTTGCTGGATTTGTCGGTATTATTGATAGCGTAGATTATAATAACGAGAAATTAACAGTTATGGTTAGCATTTTTGGCAGAATGACCCCGGTGGAACTTGGTTTTCATCAAATTAAGCGATAATTAGTGAGGTAATCGTCTACATGGCAAAAATAGTTAAAGCAAAAATTAAGCTTCAAATTCAAGGTGGCAGCGCTACTCCAGCTCCTCCAGTAGGATCATCACTTGGTCAACATCAAGTTAATATTATGGAGTTCTGTAAAGCATTTAATGCTCAAACATCTAATCGTAAAGGCGAAACTGTGCCGGTAGAGATTACTGTATACACAGATCGCATGTTTGATTTTAGAGTAAAAACTTCACCAACTACTGAGCTCATTAAAAAGCGAATTAATCTTACAAAAGGTTCTTCTCGTCCTCATGAGGTTAAAGTTGCAAAGATTTCATGGAGAGATATAGAAGAGATCGCGAAAATTAAAATGCCAGATTTAAATGCCGCTGATCTTAATCAGGCTAAAAAAATTATTGCTGGCAGTGCGCGCAGTATTGGAATTGATGTTGTTGAGTAGCTAGGAAAAAATAATGGCTAAACATGGAAAAAAATACCGAGCAGCGGTATTAAAAAAGCCTAGTAATGAACTTGGTGCAGATGTAGCATTTAAAGATGTTAAAGATCTTTCTTACGCTAAGTTTGATGAATCTGTTGATGTGTCTATCAACTTAGGTATTGATGCATCAAAAGGTGAACAAACAGTTCGTGGCTCTGTTGTATTGCCGTATAGCAAAGGAAAAGAGAAAATCGTTATTGTATTTGCAAAAGGTGAATATGCAGATGCAGCAAAAAAAGCAGGCGCTGATTTTGTAGGCATGGAAGACCTTATTGAAAAAGTACAAGGCGGCTGGCTCGATTTTGATTATGCGGTGGCAACTCCAGATGTTATGGGTGCAGTTGGTGTCCTTGCAAAAGTTTTAGGACCGCGTGGATTGTTACCGAATAAAAAAGTAGGTACAGTTACATTCGATGTAGAATCAATAGTTACTGATTTAAAAAAAGGCCGTGCTTTCTTCAGAAATGATAAGCAGGGCATTATTCATTTTTCAATTGGTAAAGTCTCATTTGATGTTAAAAAACTTCATGAGAATTTGGATGCTTTAGTTAAAGCTGTTGTGGCAGCAAAACCGGCAACTGCCAAAGGTAAGTATTTAAAAAAGATGACTGTGTCTTCAACAATGGGCATTGGCATCTTGATTAATCCTGATGAATTTGTGCGTTCCTTATAGGTAAAGAGGTTTCAATGAATCGACAACAAAAAGAATCAGTTGTTGACATATTTCATAAAGATTTTTTGGCAAATAAGGGCACCTTTTTTGTGAATTATTCCGGATTAACTGTTAATGAAATGCAACAATTAAGAAGGCAATTGCGTCAAAAAGGCGGCGCGCTTAAGATTGCAAAGATGCGGCTTGTTAAACGAGCACTTGCAGATGTTGAGGGCGCTGAAGGGCTTCTGTCCCATTGTAAAAATCAAATTGGTGTTGTTTTTGCATTTGATGCAGCCGAAGTTTCCGGCGTAGCAAAAACACTGAATGATTTTGCAAAAGGGAATGAAGCACTTGGTCTTGTTATTGGGTGCGTGGATGCACGTCTTTTAGATAAAGCAGCAATCACTCGTATTGCATCGCTTCCATCAAAAGAAGTATTACTGGCTCAGCTTTGTGGTACGCTTAATGCTCCATTAACCTCGTTTGTATTTGGACTTAATTCTGTGATGGTTAAATTTTTGCTTGCTTTAAAAGAAGTTGAAAAGCAAAAACAATCATAGATAAGTTTCTTATGTGTATAATAATTATTTTATAGCGACTTTTAACGTTTAGGGATTGCAATGGCAGCAAAAACTCACGAAAAATTTATTGACGAAATTAGTAATATGACAGTTCTTGAGCTTTCTGATTTAGTTAAAGCTCTTGAATCAAAATTTGGTATTTCAGCAGCTATGCCAATGGCATCAGCAGCTCCAGCAGCATCAGCTGAAGCAGCTCCTGCGGTAGCAGAAAAAAGCGAATACAAAGTGTCACTCACTGATGCTGGTGCAGAAAAAATCAAAGTAATTAAAGCATTGCGTGAAGTTATTCCTAATCTTGCGCTTTCTGATGCGAAAAAATTAACAGAAGAAACGCCAGCGATCATTGCTGAATCAGTATCAAAAGCTGATGCAGAAAAAATGAAAAAGAAACTTGAAGAAGTTGGCGCAAAAGTAGAGCTTGCATAACACATTTGTTGTGCAAGTTTTTTTGCACCCCATCTTCAGTTTTTTCGATGGGGACCCCAATTGGAACAATCTAATTTTTTATATAGTTACTTAACTGTAACAGAATGAATAATTGGGTTTAAAAATTGGGGCACAGTTTTTTGGTATAGTGGGGGATTGAAATCTTATGTCCGCCGTAGCACTGTTTTTTGTAATTTTATATGAAAAATGAGTGCGAAGGCTGGATTGGCCACATGTTTGGCGTTAGTGAGGAGTGGTCTTAATGTCTAATGTACTTATAAGCAAGAGTACCCTTCGTAAACAATATGGTAAAATAAAGGACGTTGTTCCTGTACCAAATTTGATCGAAATACAATCAACATCGTTTAATGATTTTGTTCAGCTTGACTATTTACCGCAAGAAAGAAAGCTTATTGGGCTTGAAAAAGTATTGCGAGATATTTTTCCTATTGAGTATGAAGACAAGCTTTCGCTCGAGTATGTTAGTTATGAGTTAGGGCGTTGGGCTTGTACATGTGGAAAGTTAACCGGTATCGAAAGTCGTTACCAGTGGAGTTGTACATCCTGTAAAAAGTCTGATTGTTCACGTTTGTCTAAGGATCAAGCATGTACGTTTTGCAAAGAAAAAACAGCTCGTTATACAACGTGTTCTAACTGTTTAGTTCGTACAACGGTGCATACACCACTTTCTTTGGATGAATGTCGTACCAGTGGCCAAACATTTTCTATGTCTCTCAGGATTAAAGTACAACTGATTAGTTGGACAACTAATAGCGATGGCAATAAGATAGTTCGCGATATTAAAGAACAAGATATTTTCTTTGCTGATTTGCCAGTAATGGCGGATCTTTATGAAGAGCAAGGAAGATTTAAACTTGGCAATTTAGGTTCTTTCTTAATTAATGGCGTTGATCGTGTTGTTGTGAGTCAGTTGCATAGATCTCCTGGAGTCGTATTCTCACAAAGCAAGAAAGTAAAAGATTTTCGTGGACGTCCGTATTATCTTGCGCGTATTATCCCAATGCGTGGTTCATGGATTGATTTTGAATCCGATAGTAATGATATTTTATATGTACGAATAGATAAAAAGAAAAAATTATACATTACTACATTTTTACAAGCACTTGGTTTCTCTCGCGATGAAATTATTCCTTTATTTTATGAATTTGACACCATTTTTTTCAAAAAAGATCAGTATTTGAGTGATGTTAATGAACATCTTATTGGTCAACGTATTGAAAAAGGTATGGTTCCTGCTGATCAAGAAGAAGGATTTGTTGGGCGCAGGGTAACAAAAGATTTATTAGCTAAATTTAAAAAAGCTGCTATTAAAACAATAACTCTTAAGCCAGAAAGTTTGGTGGGACGCGTTTTTGCAAAAGATGTTGTTGATCCAGAAACTGGAGAAGTGCTTATTGAACAAGGTGAGCTTTTTGCTGAAAATCACTTTAAAATTATTAAAAAATTAAATTCAGTTCAATTTGAGTTGATTAGATCAAATGGTTATGCATTACAGCCGACTATTGCTTTAACGCTTGCACAAGATAAATGTCAATCTCAGGATGCTGCATTAAAAGATTTACATGCAAAAATATGGCCTGGAGATACATCATCTCTTAAAGAAGTTGCAGAGCGGTTAACTAATATGCTCTTTAATAACCGTTTTTATGATTTAACACGCGTAGGTCGTGTTCGTATGAATCGTAAATTAGGGTTATCAACACCTGAAGATCAATTAGCTTTAACACGAGATGATATTGTCCACACTATTCGCTATTTAGTGAATCTTCGTGAGCGAGGAGAAGGCGAACTGGATGATATAGATCATTTAGGGAATCGTCGCGTAAGATTGGTTGGAGAGTTATTAAATAATCAGATGTATCTTGGTTTTACACGTATAGAACGAATTGTACGTGAGCGTTTTAGAATGCAAGAAGCGCATGGTGCATTAATGCCACAAGATTTTCTGAATGTTAAGCCATTAAGTGCTGTTATTAGAGAATTTTTTGGTCTAGGCCAATTGTCTCAGTTTATGGATCAAACAAACCCAATGGCAGAGCTCGCGCATAAACGTCGTTTATCAGCGCTCGGGCCTGGCGGTGTTTTGAAAGATCGTGCAACATTTGAAATTCGTGACGTTCATCCATCTCATTATGGTCGTATTTGTCCTATTGAAACACCGGAAGGTCAAACTGTCGGTTTGATCTCTTCTCTTGCAACCTATGCAATGGTGAATGATTTAGGATTTATTGAAACTGCATACAGACCGGTAGAAAACGGTAAAATTTTAGAAGAAGTTGTTTTCTTGGATGCATTTGAAGAGTCTGGTAATTATATTGCTCAAGCAGATGCTATCGATCCTAAAACAAATCATCTTAAAGAAGGCAAAGTTTTTGCGCGACATGATGATAACTTATTATATGTTGATGCAGAAAAAATTAATTATATCGATTTATCGCCAAAGCAGTTAGTTTCTGTTTCTGCAGCGTTAGTACCATTCCTTGACCATGATGACGCTGTTCGTGCACTTATGGGTGCGAACATGCAGCGCCAAGCTGTTCCGTTAATTGCAACTAAAGCACCAATTGTCGGTACTGGTATGGAGCGCGAAATTGTTAAATCATCTGGTGCATTAATTTTAGCTAAACG
>DATAXH010000084.1:0-5389 GCA_036266775.1 Candidatus Babeliales bacterium
TCCATAAATTATCTTTTGACATCGATTACATAAATCATCAGGATCACTACTCAAATCCCATTGCCAACAACGAGGACATTTAACACCTTCAGCATGTTCAACCCGCGCAAACAGTCCTTTTAATTCCGTTTCTTCCAGGTCTGATGTATCAGACCTGCCCGCCGAAGCTTTAGCGAAGGAGGGTTGAACCACACACTGTGATACAATTAACAGTTCTTTCAAAAAGCTTTCAGCACTTTCACTCTTATTTTGCAACTGCCCAAAAAATGCGTTAATTTTCTCAGCAAAATTAGCTTCAGGACTGATATATAACGTCACTTTTGCTTCTAAAGAATGCTTAATCAACCCCTTTTCACGCTGAATTTCAATTGCTTTGAGTAATGCTGAACGCATATCTTTCAATATTTCCCATGCATCTTCTTGATTGTGACGAGCAGTAATTGCTTCCATTTTTTGATTGATACCATAAAGCAAAGAAGAACGAGTTCTGATAGATTCTGCGTTCTGTACAAACTGACGTCCTGCTAATAATTCCCAAACATTATACACTATTGGAAATGTCTGCAAATGAATAGAATCAGTTTTACCTTTTTGATATTCATCAGAAAGTTGTTCTGCAGTAAATGATAAAATTGGTGCCATCAGTTTGGTCAATGTATCAAGAATGTGCGCACAGACTGTTTGTGCAGAACGGCGTTCAAATCCATCTTTCTTTTCAACATATAATCTATCTTTGATGATATCTAAATAAAATGCACTTAAATTAACTGCACAATAGTTGCCAAGAAGATGAAACACGCGTGTAAAATTATAATCAACATATGCATGCATAATATCTTCATAAACTTCATACAGTTCTTGCATTGCATACTGATCAATTGCGCGCATTTTCTCTAATGCAATTGCATCTTTGGTGATATCAAAGTCATTAATATTCGATATTAAAAAGCGACAGGTGTTTCTGATTTTTCTGAACACTTCTTGTACATTTTTAAGTAACACTTCTGATACAACTGCATCGCCTGCATTATCAATACTTGATGCCCACAAACGCAGCCCATCAGTACCCAAACGATCAATAATTTCTTGCGGTGCAACCACATTACCCAAAGACTTCGACATCTTTCTGCCCTGTTCATCAACGGTAAAACCATGTGTTACAATTGTTTTCATACATGGAGTTTGCTCAATGATCATGCTTGTCAGTAATGAACTCTGAAACCATCCACGATGCTGATCTTTACCTTCAAGATACATATCTGCAGGAAACTGCAAGGCTGGATTTTTTAATAAAACTGCATAATGACTAATGCCTGAATCAAACCATACATCCAGAATATCGGTTTCTTTACGCAATTCACCAGTTGAACATTCAAGACATCTACTTTCAGGAGTAATTCTAAAAATATCCTTAATAGATGATGCGGATGCCACTTTAGCCCCCATCATTCCTGCTAGAGGATCAGTTACTGCACCCAACCCTGGATCTAAAAGCGCTTCCACCGAGACCTTATCCCAATACTCAATACCTTCTTGTGCAACTTTTGTAGCGACCTCATTAATCAAATTTTTATTAATGTACGTAAAATCACAGGTATCACAAATAAGTGCTGGAATTGGCACACCCCATGCACGTTGCCGAGAAAGGCACCATTCCAAACGCCCTTCAATTGTTGCTTCAAAACGATTGTGTGATGCTTCAGGCAACATGGTAATTCGTGAAATTGCTTCGATAGCTTTTTCTTTAAGACTGTTTTTTGAGAGATCACAAAACCATTGCTTAGTTGCTCGGAAAATCAATCCATTGCGACAACGCCAACAATGGGGATATGAATGTTTGATGCTTGCTTTTAATAATAGATTGTTATAATCCATTAATTTTTGAATTACCCAACCTTGTGCATGCGTAACAGACATTCCAACTAATTCTTGCAGAGCAATATCTTTTGTATAATGTCCATCAGGAGTGATTGGTGAATAAATTTGCAAATTATTTTTTATTCCAACTTCATAATCAATAGGTCCAACTCCTGGAGCACAATGTACGCATGCAGTACCATCATCAGTCAGCACAGAATCGTCAACTAAAACTGGTGTATAAAAATCAGGAATTAATGGATGAGCAACATATGCATGTACATCTACCAATTCTTGTGAATTGAATTCTGCGAGAATAGTATCTGAAATATTCAATAATTGCGATATTGCATGAACGCGAGATTTACCAACGATAATATAACTGTTTTCAGTTTCAAGAACAGCATAGGTTTCATTTGGTTTTAATAAAACTGCACGATTCAGAGGCAATGTCCATGGTGTGGTTGTCCATACTAACAAACTCATTGGTTTATTTTTTAATGTAGGAAATAATTGCTGAGAAATCTTATTTTCAAGTGTAAACAACACATATAATGATGGATCTTTGCGATCTTGATATTCAATTTCAGCTGATGCAAGCACTGTTTGGCATGTAGGGCACCATGGAACCGTTTTATTTTTACGTTCAATGTAACCATTTTCTACCAATATACCAAATGCATTCAGTGTACGTGCTTCATAGGTAAAATCCATAGTTAAATAAGGATTATCCCAATCCATGACAACACCAAGTTGTTTAAATTCATATCGCTGAATATCAATCCATTTTTGCGCATATTCACGACACGCTTTTTTTAAGGTATTACCTAACAGTTCAGGATTTTCTTTTTTAACAGCAAATTCAATCGGTAATCCATGACAATCCCATCCTGGCGTTACAGGAACATGTTTGCCCATCATACGCTGTGATTTACATACAATATCTTTTAAAATTTTATTATATGCATGACCAATATGGATATGTCCATTTGCATACGGAGGACCATCATGAAGAATAAATTTTTCTTCTCCTTTATGTGCTGTAAAGGAACGTTTATAAAGATTTTCATTTTCCCAGCGTTTGAGCATAATCGCGTCATCTTCTTTATGATTAGGACGAATAGGAAAATCGGTATATGGTAAATTGAGGGTATCTTTAAAACTCTTTTTTTGATTATTTTGTTCAGCCATACATATATTCCTGAAAAATAAATCTTTGTATTTTTATACGTCTAATATACAGTGTATTGGTTTTTTCAAAAAAAACCTAAAACCATACAAGAAAATCTTGCAATTTTATAAAATTTTCTTCTATGGTTATACACAATATTATCAATTTTTTACTAAAAGGATTATTAATGACGCACTCTTTATCGTCCTACTATTCGATTTTTTTATCATTTTCCCTTTTAATAGGGACATTACCATTATCTGCCATAGTCAAAAATATAGAATTGTTATCAGAACAAGAATTGGAACAAATAGCTTATAATCCAGATTCTGAATACATCTATTTTAATAAGTCCACAGATAATCTCAGTGATATTATAGAAATATTAAACCGTATCGATGATGAAATTGATTCTCCTCTTTTTCGACTTAAAAAGTATTTAGAACGAGATTTGGCTATTATTGAAATTGATATGATTTTAGAAGCTGTTGCATACGCAGATGTATTATTACAAAAAAATCAATTAGATGAAAATACCACAGAACGTATAATTGTTGATTTTTCAAACATCATAGATCGGATACTTGATGAAGATTTTATTGACTTATCTTTGTTTCAAGAAAATACATTAAAAAGATCTGAAAGTAATTCTTCTTGTTGTACTCCATGTTGTAATCCAGTTAAAAATCTAAATATACCCGTTAAAACACGATTTCTCAAAGATGTATTTTTTAAAAAAAATATCACTGTTGATAACAATGCGCTTATAAAAAATAACTTAACTGTTAATAACAATGCAACTTTTAATAAAAATGTTTCTATTACAGGAACTCTTACAACAAATAATCTTACCGTAAATAATTGTCTCAATAGTTTATGTGTCACTGATCTTTCTGTTTTAGATATATCAGTTGGTGGTACACTTTCTGTAACTGATATAGTCGTAGAAAATCTTTCTATAATAGATAATATTACGATCATCGGTACACTTTCCGTAACAGATATAATCGCAGATAATGAAACGGTTAATAATCTTTCCGTAATAGACAACATTTTCATGTCTAATTCAACAAGCAGTTCTGTGGGTAATATTTTTAAAGGTGGCAACAGTTTTATCCAAAATTTTGGACCACAAAATACTTTTATCGGTATTACTGCTGGTAACTTCACTGTAACGGGAGGTCAAAATATCGGTATTGGAGTTGGTGCTTTAACTCATATCACTTCAGGATTTGGAAATGTGTCTATTGGTGGAGCGAATACTTTAATTAATGTTACAACAGGATTTGATAACATTGGTATTGGTGCTGGTGTTTTAACCCATACCACCACGGGATCTGATAATATTGGTATTGGCGTTGACGCTTTAACTAATGTTACTACAGGATCTGATAATGTTGTTATCGGTAATAATACATTTAATACTATAACTACTACTAACAATAATATTGTCATTGGTAATAATACTCTTGAGAATATTACAAACGCATCAAACATTATCGTAATTGGTGGTGATTCATTAAATACAGCAACCACTATTTCTAATTCCATATTTATGGGTAATGCTGCAGTTACAAATCTTATAACAGGTGCAGAGATTATAGCAATTGGTGGAGGTGCTCTAGGAGATCTTACAACTGGTTCAGATATGATAGCAATCGGCGGTGCTGCTCTAGGAGATCTTACCACTGGAATAGGTCTTCTTGGTATTGGTAGAAACGCAGCTTCATCATTAACATCAGGAACAGATATTTTGGCAATTGGAGATGCTGCAATCGAAGCGCTGGTAACAGGCAGTGAAGTTATAGCTATCGGTGCTGATGCAGGGGAAGCTCTGACAGCTGCTACTGCTGTAATCGCAATAGGTGGTGGAGCTCTTGCTGCTCTTCCTTCCGGCCTTGATATTATAGCAATAGGTGGTGCTGCTCTTGGTGCTGCGACGACAGCTTCAGAAATTATAGCAATTGGAGCTGATGCGCTGGGAGACCTTACAGCCGGTTCTGATTTAATAGCAATAGGAACTGATGCGCTTGGAGATCTTACTACCGGAACAGGACTTCTTGGTATTGGTAGAAAAGCGGCTTCGTCATTAACATCAGGAACAGATATTTTGGCAATTGGAGATACTGCAATCGAAGCGTTAACAACAGGTAGTGAAGTTATAGCGATTGGTGCTGATGCAGGGGAAGCTCTTACAACCGCTACTGCTGTGATCGCAATAGGTGGCGGAGCTCTTGCTGCACTTCCTTCAGGTGTTGATATTATAGCAATAGGCGGTGCTGCTCTTGGTGCTGTGACTACAGCTTCCGATCTTATAGCAGTTGGAGCTGAGGCAGGTGCAGCAATGACATCTGCATCTAA
>DATAXH010000085.1:0-1672 GCA_036266775.1 Candidatus Babeliales bacterium
ATCAATATGAATTATCAAAATCTGTTAAAGAATTAATTACGAAAGTTGATGATTCTTTATTATAATGAAATAATAAAAAGGGAGAGTCGGTAATTTAGTAATAAAAAAAAGTAGAATTTTGTAATGAAGGTCTGAAAAATGATAGCTAAAAAAAGATATTTTCTATTACTCAGTCTTGTAATCTGCTCAATAGGATATGGACAAGAAGATGATCAAGCGTGGCAAGATGTACAAGCTGCCACACGTGATGCAACAGTCCATATTTTTTCTACATCAAGAGCTACTAATTGGTTTAATCCTTATGTGGTTTGTGGTACCGGCACCTGTACGGGGTCCGGTTTTTTTATTAATGAAGAAGGTTATATTGCAACATGTTCGCATGTTGTAGATCAAGCTTTAGCTGTACATGTTTCTATTCCTGCATTAGGCAAGCAACGCTTAAAAGCTAATGTCATAGGTATATGCCCGCAGCATGATATAGCATTATTGCAACTTGATGAAAAAGCAATTGCTCTTGTTTGTAAAACAATGGGAGCAATTCAATTTTTAGAAATGGCTGATTCTGATATTGTTCAACGAGGAGAAAATATTCTTGCTTTAGGATATCCAGGTACTACTATAGAAACAGATCAAATTAAAGGAACATCAGGTGTGATTAGTGCTCGTTTAAACAGTCTGTTTCAGCTTGATGCGCCGCTTAATCCAGGAAATTCGGGTGGACCTGTTTTAAATAAACAGGGTATGGTAATTGGTATTGCAAATTCTGTGATGCTTAATGCACAAAATTCAAATTTTGCTACACCTATTAATATTTATAAAACATTGTTACCAGATTTATATGAACATCGATTACTAAAAATTAATCATAATGGTATTATCTGGACTTTTAGTACTGAAGAAAGTAGAAGGTATTTTAATTGTCCAGAAGATGGAGGTTGTTTAGTCTGTGATGTGGTGCAACTGAGTCCTGCTGCAATTGCGGGTGTACAAGCAAATGATATTATTTATTCCGTTAATGAATATACAATTGATAATTATGGCGAAATAAAAGCCTTGTATGATGATGAAAAAATGTATTTTGATCATTATATACAACAACAATCAGTTGGTACTCATATTATATTAAAGGTTTATCGTAACGGACAGCCATTGGAATTGAGCTTGAAAGTTGCGTGTGATGAGAATGATTCTATATCGCTGAAGTTTCCTGTATATGAAAAAATCGATTATGAAATGTTTGCTGGTATGATTATCATGCCATTAACCGTTAACTATATCAATGTATGCAGCAAAGAAAGACCAGGATTACGACGTTATTTAACAAATCTTTATGGAAATAATTCTCGTCTTGTTGTCGCAAATGTTTTTTCTGATTCAAAAGTTTCTCATATGCAAAGCGTTCGATTTGGAGATACTCTTAATGAAGTTAATGGTGAAAAAGTTAATACATTAGATGATTTTAGAAAAGCACTCACAAAGAGTGTAGAAACTGGGTATGTTATCATAAAAACAACTGATGAGATAACGTTGGATACTGATAACGTTATCACCGTTTTAACGTTAGAAGATGGTTTTAAAGAAACGTGGGAATTGGCTCATATTCATCAATATCCATTATCGCAATCAACCAAGGAGTTGCTTCGAAAACACTTTCTGGCGGGCCTGTCTTGTG
>DATAXH010000086.1:0-5758 GCA_036266775.1 Candidatus Babeliales bacterium
CGACGATATTACTCTCTATTGGAATATGCTCAAATGGATTACGCAATTAAAAAAAATTATATCTTTCGAAACATGCTTTGAAAAACAAACAACATTTAAAATCACCGGTAAAAACAATAAATCTTAAAAAAGTTAATTGGAAATTTGTATCATCTCAACAGAAATATCAATTCCCATATTCTGCAAAATAAAAGGAGCTATTTGAGATAGCTCTGTTATTGGAAGGGTCATAGAGTAATTTTGTGATGATTTACTAATCATGATAAATGGAACGGGATTACTTGTATGCGCTGTACGTGGTTGTTGTAATTTCTCGTCCCACATCTGTTCTGCTTTTCCATGATCGGCAGTGATATATAAAGTTCCGTTCATATTTTGAACAATCTGTTCATACAGTTTTTGCAATTGGACATCTAAACATTCAACAGCTTTGACTGTCGCATCAAAATTACCCGAATGGCCAACCATGTCAGCATTAGCATAATTAATCAAATAAAAATCCTTTGCTTCATTCTTTAAAGAATTAATTACGGCCTCTGTGATTAATTCTGCTGACATTTCTGGATGATCAATATAATTTTTAGCAACAATAGATGGAATAATTACTCGCGTTTCTGTTGCAACGGGCTCCTCATTCTCTCCTCTAAAAAAATAAGTCACGTGTGCATATTTTTCTGTTTCAGCAACAGAAAAAATTGTTTTATGATGTTCTGCCAAAACATCTTTTAAAGTATGCAGAATCGGTTTTCTTGGAAACAGCACCGTTGTTGGAAGATTTGTATCATACATAACAGGTGTCATAAAAAAAGTTAGATTAATCGGCTTTACCCTACTCCGCCAAGGCTTTGAAGAACAGGTAAACATTGCAGTTAATTCCCGTGCACGGTCAGGACGAACATTGCAAAATAGTATTCCATCACCATTTTTAATTTCTCCTCCGGGATTGAGTTGTGTTGGTGGAATAAATTCATCACTCACATCATGCATATAATTCTGTTCAAGAACTTTTTCCCATGGTACGTAAGAACCTTCATGTTTCTCTGTTAACATCCGATAACTTTTTTCTACCCGATCCCAATTATGACCGCGATCCATTGCGTAAAATCGACCTTGTAGAGAGCCAATAATAACACGCGGCTTAGTACCACTCTGATTACAGCGCTTAATAAATTGTGTTAGATCTTCTAAATATTCATGTGCTGATCGCGGTGCAACATCACGTCCGTCCAAAATAGGATGCACAACAATTTTTTTTAAGCCTGCATCAACAGCTGCAGCAATTGATGCATATATTTCTGCCACATGCGCATGAACTCCTGCATCAGAGAGTAATCCTATAATATGCAATGTGCCACCAACGGTTTGCAGTTTTTTGAATCCTTCAAGAAGCACAGGATTGTGTGCAAAAGAACCGTTTTTAATACTTTCCATCCAGATTGTCATGGGCTGCTTAATAATACGCCCTGCACCAATTGTCAGGTGGCCAACTTCCGAATTACCAATAAAATGATCTGGTAAGCCTACTGCGTGTCCTGATGCTTTTAAAATTGCATGCGGATAATGCTGCCACCATTGTGTAAAGTTCGGCATCTTTGCTTGCGCAATGGCATTGTATTTTATTTCACCTGTCCTTCGTAGCTTTAGCGAAGTAGGAGGCGAATAACCAAACCCATCAAGAATGACAAGTGCTACGGGATGAATACTCATTTTTTACCATTCTTTTTTTCTTTTTGTTGTTCTGTATCTTTTGGATATTTTTTTAAAAGAGTTTGCTCAAACAATTTATTCAATAATTGATTATCTTCTTCTGGCAAAATTGTTAACAATGAAAATTCTGCACCAATTTTTTTAAATTTTTCTAATTCTCCTTCTATAAAAACTAAAAATCTTATTAAATCAAAAGAATGCATAGCTGCCCTATGATTCTTTAAGCAAAATAATGCTAAAACAACTCCTTGAGGATGATTAGGAAGTGCCTGTAATACCCGCTGACAATAAGCTTGTCTTCGATTAATAAAATCATAGTCTTTCATAAAATCAGAATATGTCGTGCGATTTTGCAAAGATTCATTTACTCTTTTATATATCTCCTGCGTTTTTTCTAATTCTTGTTTGGCTATTATATCATCAATAGGCCAACCCAATTTTTTAAAAGCTTCAGTATCATACATATAATTATTAACCGTAGCGGTTATTGAATTTACGCCATTAAGAAGATCCTTTGCTGTTGGCAATGAAAAAGAAAGCGTATATGGTGGTGAATCTTCTGAAGCAGATTTATTGATAATTTCCCATGATTCTGATTTATGTAATTCTTGTGACTTCTCTAACTGCTTTTCCATTGCACATAATGTTGCACTCATTACTATTACAAAACTACTCATTATTTTTTTGATATTCATGCATCTTCCTCAGAATGTTAAATAAAAATTGATATGCACATAAAGTACCAAAGAAGCACAAAAAAAAGAAGGACAGGAAATTTTCCTGTCCTTCGCTATCTTACAATTTATTCTGATCTTATATAGTCACAAAAACATCAAAATTCACATTAACATCAGGATTGTTATATTGCTGACGATTATTACCCAATCTATCTCTTTCAATGCGATTACGCTCTTCTAATACTCTATTTTGTTCACGCATCGCATTCGCTTTGCTCTGTTCAGCCCACGCACGATTTCGCTCAGCCCATGCGCGATCTTGTTCAGCTCGTGCACGCGCTTTTTCTGCTTCAATACGCATACGTTGCAGTTCAGCTTGTTCCCAATCATACAACTCTTGTTGATAACGAGGATCATTCACCACGATATTTTTGATCATTACAAGCGTATCCAATACCTGATATGCATATTGTTGTTTTGATGGGTATTTATTCGCAAGTGCACGTATATCTGATTCTAATCGACTGATGTCAGACTTGATGTTGATCACGAATGTGCGGAATGCATAATGACCATTATCACGATTGATAATAGAACGTTTGATTTCCATTTCTGCAGAGTAACGACTTGATTCAAGAATACTCATTTCTTGAAAATAGCGAGAACGAATAACATCTATTGTGTCATACAGATTAAAATATGATCTATGAGTTTCAAGAACATTTGTAAACCAACTTATATTTTTCAAAAGTTCTTCACTTTTATTGAGGAGCTGCTGCATTTTGCGTAATCGTTGCTGATCTTCGTAATGCAAATGTTTATGTTCAAGTTTACGAACACGTTTACGTAATTCTTCCACGCACGATTGTAAATCTCGCTGTGCTTTACAAGCAGCAGAACGATAATGTTGTTGTGTCACATTCTTATTCCATACATGCGTAGCAAATTCATGCAACACTGATTCAGTCATAAGACTAGAATTATATGAAGATGATGCATATCCCTGTAAACGTACCAAACAGATCATATCTTCTTGATACTGCCCAAACGTATCACGATATTGAGTATCTACCCGTGCAATCATCTGATCATCAGTTTCTGAACAATACCACGCCACTGCGCCCGCAGCACCGATCAATGCTGCTGCCCCTAAACATAATCCTGCCACCACACCACCATCATTATTACCCGCCTTAACTTGCTGCACACTGCTGCACCCCAGGGATGCTACAATAAGTCCCGCCAGAAGCATACTTGTCTGTTTTTTCGTCATAATAACTTCCTTCACTTTGTGAATGTTAAATGATCTATCCTTTGCCCCCGCTCATCCTGCCGTGTCCTTCATAGTTTTGCCCTGTCCTCCGAAGCTTTCAGCGAAGGATGGGGCGAAGTAGGATGTATCGAAGGACGAAGGATAGGCTATGATTTTACAATATCATCATACCACAACCCGTTATTTCCGTAAAAAGCCCCCTAATTCGATCATGACAAACAGAATAAATATACCTATCTGCTGCTTGTATCACTGTTTTATTGCTATTTTTTATTTTAAGATTATTGACAAATTGAAAACGGGGGGGGTAAAATGATAAGTGATAGTATAATATTATGTCCAAATAAAAGGAGTGTTCTTATGAAAAGTACAAAAAATGTACTCATGACAGGCGTAGTCCTGGCAATTGCGTTGTTTGCATCAGTTCAAGTAGCTGCAATGGAAAAAATGGATAAAGAAGGACTTGAATATTACCAAGAACTTCTTGAAAAAGACATAAAAACAAATGAAACTATTATGAGAGAAATGACTAGCAAAAAAAACTTTAATCCTGAATTAGTAGAAGCTTATCGTACAGCAAATCAACGTACAAGAGAAGAACTTTCTCGCGTAAAAGAACAACTTTATAGTAATAGGTCTTTTAAATAATTAAATCATGAAAATAGCGCCTACTTAAATAAGTAAGGCGCTATTTTTATTTATCTCATCTCTGCTCCATCAACATCAACCAATCTTTTCCAATTTTTTAATCAAATATCCCGCAGATTTCCATCCCAAAACAGTAGCTTGAGGCCAATTTTGATTTTCCGTGCCACCATAAACCACATAATGTTCTTTTTTTGACAATTGCGTCCATTCTTGCCACTGATCAAAACCTTTAAAAAAATCAGTTGCAACAGTTTTACCCGCCTTAATTTCCACAGGGATAGGCTCAATCTGATCAAGAATGCAATCAATTTCATTACCGGTGTAATCACGCCAAAAATAGATACTGGGCTGTTGTTCCAAATTAAATCGCTGCTTGCGTAAATCAGAAATAATGAATGATTCTATCAAACCGCCCCGTAAGTAATGATTATCAAGTTCCTGTTCTGATTTAATATTCAGCAATGAACACGCAAGACCGGTATCAACAAAATAAATTTTAGGTGATTTAATCAAACGTCTGCCAAAATTTTTATAATATGGATACAAGGAAAAAATAATATAACTCGCTTCCAAAACAGAGAGCCATGCTTTTATTGTACTATGATTAACGCCACAATCATTGCCAAGTGATTCTAAATTAACAACCTGACCAACTCTTCCTGCACAAAGGCGAATAAACCGTTGAAATGTTTCTAAATCAGTAATCTGCCTCATCTGACGGACATCGCGCTCAACATAAGTCAAAATATAGTTACTATAGAGACGAGATGGGATACTATTTTCAGCATACACTTGCGGGTAGGCACCTTTCCACACCGCTGTTTCAATTTTATCTGGCAATAACTTCGCTTGATCAAGTTCACTTACCGATAAAGGCAACAATGTCATAATAGCAATACGTCCTGCCAATGTTTGACTAATCGCTTCATGCACCAAAATATTTTGCGAGCCGGTAACGATAAAGAACCCTTTTTTCTTTTCTCTATCAACAATTGTTTGCATATAAGAAAGCAATTGCGGAGCATTTTGAATTTCATCCAAAATAATCCCCGAATTGCTCGGGTATTCGGCAAGAAATCGCCGTGGATCTGCAAGGGCAAGCTCCTTCATATCAAAATCTTCTAAAGATATATACCTGTGATCAGGGAATGCCATTTGAACTAAAGTTGTTTTGCCCGATTGACGGGGCCCTAACACAGCAATGACCGGATATTCGGTAGCTGCATCAAGCATTTGAACTTCAATTTCACGCTTTATAAGCATATTTTGGGTACCTCCAAGAAAATTGCGAATTCAATTATCAATTTTTATTATCTAGTATAAAAGACAGTTCTTAAAAGGGCAATAAAAACCAAAAATCCCTTTTTAACGCTATTTTTATTTCTAAACTATTTACAAACTGAATTCAAATTAAGTAAAATCATAAGTGATAAGTATTGTATGGTCCTCACAA
>DATAXH010000087.1:0-8037 GCA_036266775.1 Candidatus Babeliales bacterium
GCGCTATATTTTTGGCTATCAAGAATGTAGTGCGCAATTTTTTTTGTATCAGTCATATTGTAGATAAAATATGATGCATGTTTTCGTGAGGGTACCCTATTATATTTGAACAGTATTTTATTTCCATCAGGGCTCCATATACCTCCTTCTACTCCACAAGGGCTATCGTGTATACCAATACATTGGAGATGACGTAATTCCACACATTTCAATTCTCTGTTGCCTTGTTTTGTTGATGGATGAGTAATGAAAAAATCTGCTCCATCAGAATAGAGTAAGCTGTTATTTGTGGGATGACATGATATAGGATTATCATCGTGTAGATGGTAAAGACGTGGGCACTGTAATGAGAAACCAGTGTTTTCTGTTTCTTGTTTTTTATAATTATATTGCTTGAGTGTTTCGCATCCAGAAGATGTAAAAAGTGAATTGTCTATTGAACTGAGTGTAAGGTTACAATCATAATTCTTTTCTGACCATTTTTTTTCATGTGTGGTGATATCAAATACAGTTAGTTTTGGTTTTGGTTTCTTTTTGGTTTTATCTTTACCTAAAATAGCAATAATATCTTTGTTTGCAACAAGACTTTTGATACTACTTGGTGTGAGTTTCTTGATTAACTGTTGTGAACGGCCATCAAAAATTGCACACCCATTTTTTCCTCCAACAGCTATGTGATTATTATTAATAAAAACAATTGCTCTGGGTTGCTCGATATTGTTTGTTTCCATTGCAATGCAGGGAAGTGCAATTATTGATGCGATGTATATGTGCTTCATAAAAATTCCTTTTATTTTTACCGTTTTAATGTTTCGAGCAAACTGTAGAGCAGATGTTGGTTGATCTCTTGTGGGATATCGTATGTATTAGTTTTATAATTTTTTAATGCCCAATATGCAGAGATAGCTTTTTTTTTTGCATCATCTTGATAAATAATTTCAAAAGGAACTGGTACAGAAATGCATTGATTATACAAAGTAACCAGCGCATTTTTTCCATTTGGTGCAAAGGATATAGATGCAGAATCAGATTCAGGAGATTTTTTTTTAGATTCATTAATTGGTATGAGTGTGCCTGCGGTAGGGTGTCCTTTCTTATTGTGATATACAAGATAGATTCCCGTTTCCTTATGTACGAGTCGTGTGATATATAAACTATTCGGATGGAATTGTAGTGCTTTAAAACCTATCTTACTCCAGTTTAAAAATCCGCATGTTTTGTAGTCATCGCTTACATCTAATAACCGTAAAGTCTGGCTATTGCCGATTGTTAGTAAAGATCCGTTAGGGCTGCATTTAAAAAAATTAGAATCAGCTGTTATCTTAATATATTTTTTAAAATCAAGAGAATGATTATTATCTAAGACAGATATTGCTGTTCCTAAAAATTCAGCAGTAAGCATAAAATAAATGTTTTTTGGAGAATAGAGACCTGTATATATACCATAATGACGAAGGTCTGTGAATTGTGTTTCTTGGTAGTCGATTTTTTTGATGTAATTGTGGTCCTGAACCAAAAAAATAACATTTTGATTATCAAAAACAATTGATTTTATTTCTAGATTATTCCTTTTCCATTCTTCATTTCCGGTTTGCGTATCAAATATTTTCAGTTCATCTGTATTGTAAAGTGCTATTTTTGTTTTATTGGGGTGCAGGGCAAGATGTTGCCATTTACAATCGCTTATTTTTTTAACTTCTTTATTTTTTTGTAGATCAACAATGCTGCAACCATCTTCACCATTTATAATGGCTTGATGATCGGTTATAAAGATTGCTTGGCGTGGATGTTTGGCTGCGGTTATTTCTGTACAAAGATTTTGTTGGCTTTCCATTGCATTGCAGATTGCAGCAATTACAAAATGGGCGGTGATAAGAAAATTGAGATGATATTTCATTGTTGTTTACTTTGATAAATGGCTGTGAGATGTCTATATTCTGTTGGTTTCATTGCTTCTTTGGAAAGATCTATTCCTCCCTGTGTTGGAGGAAGTGCTTCCACCTTGGCAAGTTCTAAAAAATTGAATTGTGAAAATTCCATATTTTTCAGAAACGGAGCGATAATACGTATAATACTGTTCCGAGGATATTTTGGTATATTATTTTTGCATAGTAATAAATAAATAAGAAAAAGATTTTTGTGTGGAATTGGTATGATGCCCCATGTATTTTCTAAAGCAGTAACTAATCGTCTTCCATCAGGAGCAACAGCAAGACGTTTGCTATGCCCAATTCCCGTGTTTATTTTGTTAGTTTTTTTATCAGTGAGTAATGGACCTGTGGAGAAAATAAGAATTCGTCTTTTGTAATCCCAACATTCTATGATGTTATTTTCTGATAAAAGGAAAAACATATAATCATGTGGGTGGAAAGCGCTTGAAATATAGATTCTGTTTTCGAGACCGATCTGATACGCGTATACATTACGACTTTCTAAGTTATATATAAAATATTGCCAATTATTTCCCTTAATTGCGAGTATTGTTCCAGTGGGATTATATTCAGCGCCATTGCATTTAACAAGATCTGTTCTAAGTTCCATTTTAACCATATCGTCGTAATCATGAAAGAGTTGTACAATGACTAAATTTTTTCCCGAGTAAGGATAGATAAATTCTGATTTTGTTGGATGGCATGAAACATACGGGAAAGGAGCTGTTTCATCGTAAGGATCTTCAATAACTCTTTCGATACTTTTATCTCTGTAATCATATACATTGATTATGTTTTTAAACTGAGAGTTAATTATTTCTTTATGATAAGAGCTGACAATATGATTGTTAGCAGCGATATAAAGAGGATATGAAGATGTTGTAATCAATTTAACGGGGAATTCTTGTTCAGTTCTTGCATAAATATACAAAGAATGGTTTTCTTTAAGGTCTTCGGTGACATATGCGAGTACATCATTGCTGAGTGCAACATCTTTTATTTTTTTGTGTGGATGTTTTCTTTGAAATAGTTTTTTTGAGTAAACATCATAAAAATTGATTCCATAATCTCCTGCAATTGCAACCCAGTCATTAGAAGGAAAAAGACAATATCGTGGTTTTATAACTTTGGGTTCTTTCATAGCTATAGATGGATATGTAATGAAAAGAGTTGTGATTAAAATATTGATTAGAATATATTGTTTCATAATGAGTGAAATTTTTTTCTTCCCGTTGGTATGATTCGAGTTTTCACTCGATTATACTCTGTATTATAAGGTTCATCAATATCTGTTAATCGGTGTAATGTATTATTTTCTAATATCCATGGATTGAGCCCTCTAAATTTTCCTATCAACGGCATTGTTTTTTCTGATACGTCAATAGTTGATTGATAATTAACAATTATTTTAAGGCAATCAGCGATGATTGTATCATTACTCAACCACAGTTTATCCCAGACAATTGGATCAGTAGAAAAATGAATATCATCTGTAGTTAATAATCCAATCTCTAAAGCTCTTCGTAATGCATGCGCAGTCCATGTGTATATAAATTGGTTTGCTTGACTGCTCCATACATATTCAGTGCTGAATAACGAAGCTATTGCTAATTTTTTTGCACTTTCTTGATTGGTAAAAAACCAATTGCCATCCGCAAAATGGAGATCATGAATGATTGTGGTGATATCATCAAGGGTAAGTATATCAGTGAGTAATGCTTCTCGAAAGTTATAATCTATGCGATCTGCACATAAGTTGGGTAAATCTTGCTCGAGCATTGTGTGATCGCCACTTTTATGTAATACGGCATCAAAAGATATCTTGTGTTTTGCAAGTAATTCATCGACCTGGAATTGCTGCAAAAACCATTCATGAATATCATCTTGATATGAACTATAGAGAGATGTGTGATTAAAAAGAACATCAGCGACATGGGAAAATACAGTGTGAGAAGCATCATGCAACAGTCCTGCAATTTGTTCTTCCAGTGTTGCTCCATACATTCGCAAAAGGGCCCAAACGCCAACGCAATGTTCGTACCGTGTATACTCTTTTTTTTGTTTGATCACATAATCTAACGTTCCATGTTGTCTGATATATTTAATCCGTTCCATGACAGGGCTATGAAAAAGTTCAATGAGAATTGGTTCGGTTACCGTAAAATCACCGTAGATGGTATTGATGGTGAGGGATTGTGAGCCAAAACATGCTGTTGTAAGGAATAAAGTGGTGATGGCAAGAAAAGAACGGAGGGTGTATTTCATGAGATCTCCTATCTTATTAAAAATTTGCTTTTCTCGCGCTCAAGGCCGTCTATACCTTTCAAGGAGAGTTTGCGCGATCAATAGAGTAACATCGTGCGGTATTTCAATATCATCACATTGACTAGTATAGTTTTTTAATAAAAATAAAAGATAGAAAAAACTTTTTTTGGTTATATCTTTATAGATCACCTTAAAAGGGACAGGAAGGATAACGCATCTATCTTGCAGAGCAAGAATGACTTTTGTTTTTGTGGGATTAAAAGAAAAATCATGGTTTTTTGATACATCTAACAGTTCATTTTCATGGATGAGTTCTTTTGTGTGTATGTCAAAATAAGATAAGAGGGTATGATAGAATCCGTTTTGTTTGTATATATAGAATGTCGATACTATTGCTAAAACTGAATTTGAATAAAATAATATATTTTTAAAATCTTCACGAGATTGTCCATATTTTTCCGTCTTTTTCTTTTTAAATGATTTACATTGATCGGTACTTTGTAAATTGATTATAAACATTTCCTTTTGATAGTCTACTTGTGCGATATAAGATCCATTTGGATTATATTGGCAGAATTGTTTGTAATATCCACCATAATTAGTCACTTGTTTTGTATTTTTTGAGAATACAATATCTGAATTTGATCGGTGAAAGGATGCTACACTTGAAATGATTACATGTATCTCGTTGTGTATTGGGTTAAAAGTGATAATGGGAGGATAGTCATTACATAGACAGCGATAGCTTGAGCTTTTATCTGTTATGTAATCATATTGTTTTATGTGATAGGATTCAGGATAACAGCGCCTATAATGTGAATATTGCTGATAATGCGTTGTTATTAATGCTATGGTTGTATCATGATGAGCAAAAGTAACAGATCCAATAATATCAAAAGGGTCCATTTCTTTTTCAAAAGAACCTTCTACTTTTTTTGACCATATCAAAGAGTGTGTTGTGGCATCATATATATTGATGATATTTTTGTCGATAAGAGCGAACATTTTTTTGTTGGGATGTGTTGCAAGCTTTTGATTTTCGCGATCACTTATTTTTTTGATTTCTGTATTAGTTTGCGGGTCAATAATGCTGCATCCATTTTTACCAGCAACAACAATATGATTATTAGCCAGATATTGGGCATATTGCGGTTTCTGTACGATCGTGATCTCTGCAAGAATTTTAGATTTTTTTTCTTTGTGCGACTTGCCCTTCGAAGCCTCGGCGAAGTAGGGTAATTCTTCCATTGCAATTAATGATGTTGTTGCAATGCAAAGGTATGTTGTTAAAAAAATGTAAACTGAATGTTTCATGTTATCCTCTTGTGTAGTTGTTGCATAAAAGGATAGCATATTTTTTTAAATTTGCGCTCGAAGATATTCTTCAAGCCGTCCTGCGCCGAGGCTTCGGAGGCCAGGCGGGTGTTTACTGCTGGCTTGACGAAGCATCAGAACGAGCGCGATAGGATAATTATGTTTATTGCTTGCCCTTCGTAGCTTTAGCGAAGTAGGGTATGTACTGAAAAATTATAAGCGCAAGAATAATGCATAACGCTACAATTTGATGAAATGATAATAGATTACCAATCATAATGCGATCAGCGCGCCAGAAATCAACAAAGAAACGTTCAAGTGCAGCAAGGGTAAGATATATCGTAAATAGCTGGCCATTGCGTGTGTATTTGTACTGTGCAATAAAGTACATGAAAAGAAAAATACCAAAGAGTAGTGCAGAGCTATAGAGTTGTGTTGGATGGATAGGTGTGTTGCATGTTGCTAATGTATGTGGGTTGGTATATATAACGGAAAAAATAGTCTGCGCAGCAACACCGTAACAACATCCGGCTGTAAAACATCCTAAGCGTGCAATTGACTGGCATAAAGGTGCATAAATTGCAACCAGATCAAAAAGGGGGATGATCGGTACATTAATTTTCTTCAGATAAAAAGGAACAGTGATAATAATGCCAATAATGCTGCCAAGAATAGAAAAACCACCTTGCCAAAGTGCAAACCAATCGTACCAATGTGGATATAACAATGGTTCAGAGATCACTTCCAATAGGCGTCCCCCAACACATCCGGCGATGATAGCGATGACGATAATATCAAGATATTTATTTTGTAGATGCAATTGCGCAAATCTTTTATTGTGACGGATTGCAGTCACCGTAATGATGATGCCGAGCGCGATAAAAAGGCCGTAGTGTTGGATGCCAAGAGGGCCATAGATATGCCATAATTCTGGAGATACATTTATTTTCACGATGCTACCGCAGTCCCATTATCAATCATTATTTTATTCTCATTATCCCATGAAAACGTAATATCTGCTTGTGTAACATCTTCATTAAGTTTATATGATACTGTTTTTGATCCTGTTCTTGTTCCCTTCACAAATGAATAATCAAATTTAAGGTTCACTGTTTTTGTTTCCGAGGGTAACTCTAATGAACTACCTTGTGCAACTTCAGTATCATTCACAAAAACTTTAAATGAATCAGGATTATATTTACCAGTCCAATGTTTGTACGTGAGCATATCTGATTTGATGTTGTTATTGATGGTAATAGAAGAAGGTTGCGCAACAGGCTCTGTTGATGTAGGTTCACTTTGTACTGTTTCTATTGTTGGCATTTCAGATGTTTGTGGTGTTGCAATGATTGTAAAGGGGATAAATGCAATCAAAAATAAACATGCGAGCATCATTATTTGGGTCCTTTTTTTTGAAAAATGTCTTGGGTTGGTTTTTATGCTATTTTTTCATTTTTTAATGCTTTTGTAAAATCGGAAATGCGGAATATGAGTAATGAAATAGCTGCAGGAGTCATGCCAGGAATAAGGGCAGCATGTGCAATATTGTGCGGTTTATGCTTTGTGAGTTTTTGTTGTAACTCTTTTGAAAGTCCGGGTATTTGTGCATAGTCAAACTGTTCAGGAATCATCAATGTTTTAAATGTCGCACTTTTTTTAATCTCTTGTTTTTCACGCGTAATGTATGGTTCATATCGTATTTCTGCATGAACAATTTGCAACGCACGTACAGAAAGAGACACTATATTATTTTGCACTAAATATTCAGCTAATTTACTTTTGTCAGATTCATCTTGACCAAACATGCGCAGTAATTCAGTGCTACTTTTTTCCGCACGCAGTTGTGTAAGCGTATTTTCAACCGATTTTTTTTCTGCTAAGAAATCGTTATACAGTTGTTCATTAATCATACCCAGATCATATGCGTGTTCCGTTAAACGCATAAATGCATTGTCTTGGCGCAACAGTAATCTGCGTTCTGCGCGGGATGTAAACATGCGATACGGTTCATCAACACTCATGCTCACTAAATCATCAATCATCACCCCGATATAACTTTCGGTGCGATCTAAAATGAATGGCGCTTTGTTTGTAACTTTTTGATGTGCATTAATACCAGCAATAATGCCTTGTCCTGCGGCTTCTTCATAACCTGTGGTACCGTTGATTTGTCCCGCAAGAAACAGTCCTGGAACGGTGATAACTTCTAGTGTTGAGCGTAATTGGTTTGGGTAAACAAAATCATATTCAACGGCATAACCAGCTTTGGTAATGATTGCATTCTCAAAACCAGCAATGGTGCGAATGTACTGTTCTTGTACATCCAATGGTAATGATGTGGAAATACCGTTGGGATAAATTTCATCAGAATCAGCACCTTCTGGCTCTACAAATACATGATGAGAGGTTTTTGATGCAAACCGGTGTATTTTATCTTCAATAGAAGGGCAGTAGCGTGGGCCAATGCCAGAGATAGTGCCATTATACATTGCTGAACGATGCAGATTATCTTTAATAACTTGATGGG
>DATAXH010000088.1:0-9584 GCA_036266775.1 Candidatus Babeliales bacterium
ACTGTTTTTTCAAAGCAAAAATGTATCGAGGGGTTAGGTGGAAAATTAATAATCTCAAATTTTTCTTATATTGCGCCCTTCGATACATTCTACTACGTCGCACTCCGTAGAGCACTCAGGGCGAGCGGAATAAAAATTTTCAAATAAATTCTAAATAATAATACATAGGGGACATTATGATAATGACAACAGAAACAGTCGCTATTTTACCTATCATCAAAGCGTTAGCGCAATCCATTATTTTTGCATCAGGCACACACAATATATCTGATACATGGTATCAACAATTTCTGACAACCAATAATCAACAACAGACATTACTCAACAGGTATGCGCCAGCACACAAAGAACTGTCACAATTCACGCCGGAAGAATTAGGCGCATGGGCTTCCAAAAACCATGAAGAACTTAATACTATTCTTGCAAGTAAAGATTTCGATATACGATTAGCACCTTTAGATGCGGGTGGTTTTGGTGTAGTATCTATACTCGACATCACAACAGAATGGCAACATGCAGGATTACCAACTACGATTGTGTGCCCTGATAATGAAACAACGTATAATGCTGTTGCAATGTCCAAAGGATATAAAGTTTTTTCATCTGCAAATCATGAGCATCCCATTGCACAACTGTATACACAATCAGGTGATGTTATATACCTGACCAAAGCAACAGAACAACTCAGTGGTTTTGAACTGTTGAATACAATTAATAATATTAAAGAGAACCTCCCAGAAACAAATGATTATTATGGCAAACTTATTTTCCCTAAAGCGTGCGTCAATCATCAGCCTGATGTGTCATGGTTAGAGGGACTAACATTTGATATTTACAACATAGACCAAGCTCAACAACAAACAAAATTCAATCTTGATGAAACAGGTGCTGAAGTGAAAAGTGCTGTTGCTATTGGTTTTGCAGAATGTTCATGTGGTGGAAACACTCTTATCATTGATCAACCTTACATTGCATGGTGGGAAAGAAACGGTGTCTCTGTTCCGGTGGTTGCAGCATTAATTGCACAAGATAGTTGGCAAAAAATAACAATATAATTTATATTCTCAAAAAAAATCCTGAAATTTTTCAGGATTTTTCATTAATACTTGATGATGTTTCTGACTATTATAATGACGTTCTTGATTGCGTTCAGTTGCAAATGAAATATTGCATAAAGTACAATAATACTTTTTTTGATTATGCTTTTTTTGAGCAGACGGCATAATTTTTAATGGTGTTGGTATTACTCTTTGGGGGAATGTTATGCGCACAGGAGGAATTTTTTTATGAGGAATAATTGTAGGTTCTATAATTTTCGGTGTCTCCATTTGTGTTAATGCAGATTCCGTTTTCCTTTCTTTACTCATCACTGTTGAAATATTTTCGTGCCAAATATTTACATTTTCACGATGTATGGCCTCCGTTACTGCCTGTAAAAGATAAAGATCAATTTCAGGTCTTCGCTTCATACTTTTTGCACTCTTATAGACAAAAATGGATAGTAATATTACTATAAACAGTTTTTTTATGTGCTTCATCACAACTTTCTTAAGTTATATTGTTAACATATCTATTTTTTGTAACAAATCCTCAAAGCTTAATCCAAATTGTTGCTTACCATCTAAATCACGCAAAGTGATAGTTTTATTTTCCATCTCTTTTTTACCAATAACAACCATCAAAGGCACACGTTCAAGTTGTGCACGTTTAATTTGACCAGCAATAGGATCAGATGATGTATCAATTTCCACACGCACACCATACTCAAATAAAGTATTCATAATACCATGCGCATATTCTTTTTGTTCATCAGTAATCGTTAAAATTTTCATCTGAACCGGTGACAACCAAAATGGTAAACGTCCTTTAAAATGTTCTAAAATAATTCCAAAAAAACGCTCAAATGAACCATAAATTGCGCGATGCAACATAACAGGACGTTCTTTTGTACCTTCAGAAGAAATATAACTCAAATCAAAATTTTCTGGCTGGAAAAAATCAACTTGAATAGTACCACATTGCCATACACGCTTAAGTGAATCTTCAAGACCAAACTCTATTTTAGGACCGTAAAATGCGCCTTCACCTTCATAAATCGCATATGTTTTACCTGCTTTATCCAGTGCGTTCGTCAATGCTTTTGTTGCCACATCCCATAGCTCATCACTTCCCATAGCTTTTGCGGGCCGCGTAGAAACACCAATAACAACATTGCTGAAATTAAACGGTTGTAATACTTCATCATGCACTGTAATAAAATCCATAATCTCTTTTTCAATCTGATCTTTGGTACAGAAAATATGTGCATCATCTTGACTAAATGCACGAACTCTAAACAATCCGCTCAATACACCCGAAAGTTCATGTCTATGCAATTTTCCAAAATCTGACCAACGCAATGGCAATTCACGATATGAATGTGGACGTTCTTTATACACTAAAATTGCTGCGGGACAATTCATTGGTTTCAGTGCATACGAATGTCCATCAACTATGGAAAAATACATGTTATCTTTATAATGTTGATAATGGCCCGATCTGCGCCATAACTCATCACTCAACATAATCGGTGTTGACAGTTCTTGATAGTGAGCTTTCCGTAAATATTTTCTGACATGAGCTTTTAGTTCATTTAAAACAATCGTTCCACGAGGATGGAAAAACGGAAACCCAACACCTTCTTCATGAAATGAAAAAAGATCAAGCTCTTTGCCTAATCTGCGATGATCAAACTGAATTGCATCTTCCCGCTGTTGTAAAAATGCTTGTAAATCTTCTTGCGTAAAAAATGCTGTACCAGTGATACGCTGCAAAGGTGTATTTTCTTTATCTGCGCGCCAATACGAACCAGAAATATGCAACAATTTAAAATGTTTTATATCACCTGTTGATGCAACATGCCCCCCGCGACAAAGATCATAAAAATCACCTTGTTCAGCAAGACCAACGGTATCGCCAGGAATTTCATTAATCAATTCAAGCTTAAAGGGATTATGTTGATATAAGTCTCGCGCAGTATCTTTCGAAATTTGTTTATGAGTAAGTGGAATATTGGCTGCAGAAAGTGCATGCATTCTCTCTTGAATGTGCACCAAATCTTCATCTTTAAAATTTTTTTCCGGTAAAAAATCATAAAAAAAACCTTCTTTAGTTGCAGGGCCGATAGTTAATAATGTTGAGGGATAAAGTTCTTTAATAGCATGAGCAAGTAAATGTGCAGCAGAATGACGTAATACCGATAAATCTTTTTCACTGTTCATAATAAATTCCTAGAGCGCTCGAAGATACCCTTCAACCTGCCTTCGTTAAAACTTCGGCAGGCACGGCAAGTTCTCAAGGCAGGTGTTTACTGCTGAGCTTGTCGAAATATCGGGCGAGTGCATTAAAAAACAAAAACATAATTATATAAAGAATACCACAAAGATTAAAAACAGATAAGTGGGAAGAGCATCCATTGCTTCACTTAAACTTCTTATGCTACGCTGCAAGCGAGAGTAGTGATAACCCTTAAACATAGGATGAAAGATGCCTAAAGATAAAAAAATCTTTATTCTGGATACCAATGTGCTCATCCATGATCCTAAAGCTATGTTCAGTTTTGACGGTGCTCATGTTGGTATTCCGGCAACTGTTCTTGAGGAGCTTGACCAATTTAAAGGGGAAGGAACGGAACGAGGGCGTAACTCACGACAAACAATACGATCTCTTGACGAGCTGCGAGAACGAGGATCTTTACGTGATGGAGTAAAATTGGAGGATGGAGGTATCCTCCAAATTCTTTTTTATGATGATACCAAATTAGAAAAAACCCCACTCGTCAGATCAGCAACGCAAGACAATGAAATTTTACTGACCGCTCTTGCTATGAAACAAGAAGGGTATGACGTCATTTTCATTTCTAAAGATCTTAATGCGCGCGTTAAAGCAGATGCCATTGGCATTGCATCAGAAGATTATTCAAAAGAAACCGTAACGGAAAAAGAGTTTTACCAAGGATGGGTACAAATATCAGTGCCCGCAGTAGAATTAAAAAAAGAATTTCCTCCACAACTTATTGGCCTAGCTAAAGATAAAATAATTATACCTAATGAATTTGTGTTAGTCGAAAGCAATAATAATCCTCATAATTACCGCGTTTTTAAATATTTGGGCAATGAAAAATTTAAAGCAATCTTTAATCCAACACTCAGTTGGCCCCTTGCAGCTCGCAATCCACAACAATTAATGGCTATGGAACTTTTACTTGATAGCAATATCCAATTTGCATGTTTATTCGGACCAGCTGGTACCGGAAAAACATTCTTAGCATTACTTGCAGGATTGCATTCATTGTTTGTTAACAAAAATTATGATCGTATGATCATTTCTCGACCAGTTGTTCCACTTGGTCGTGATATTGGATTCTTACCAGGTACGGTAGCAGAAAAATTACAAAGCTGGATGATGCCAATTTATGATAATATGCAGTACATCATGCACACTATCAATAAATCAAATAAATTCCAAGACAATGAAGAAGAAGAGGTCACTCATAAAAAACATAACCACAATCACAAAGGTAAGCATAAACACAAAAGACATCATGGTGTTACCTTTGAAGACTTAATTCATCAAGGTAAAATTTCATTAGAAGCAATTACATATATGCGTGGTCGAACTATTCCTTATCAACTCATTTTAATCGATGAAGCACAAAATTTAACACCTCATGAAATTAAAACATTAGTTACACGTGTTGGTGAAGGAAGTAAAATCATTTTAACTGGTGATCCGTATCAAATTGATTCACCATATCTTGATTTTGCAAGTAATGGTTTGGTTGTTGCAAGTGAGCGGTTCAAAGGACAATCGGTCTTTGGTTCTGTGTTCTTACCAGTGAGTGAACGTAGTGAACTAAGTCGACTTGCAGGTGAATTGTTATAACAAACAAAAATGGGTGATCTCAGATCACCCAATCTTTATTCTTATACTATTTTCTTAAAATTGTACTGAATCATCGCCACTATTTTTCTGCAAATCACCCAAATATGCCGGTAAATTGACACCAGACATTGCGGCAATTTCATGAAGTGGTGGTAATGATTTAATCATACTGCTTAAAAACTGAGCAGTTGAACTACCTTTTTCAGAGGAGTTACCACCATCCCACACCGTAATTTTATCAATCTTAAGGTTTTTAATGGCTTCCGCTTGCAGTTTTGCAACCTCTTCAAGCTTTTCAATCATGAGCATAGTTGCAGCATCTTGACTATTATTCGCACACGCTTCAACAAGTAGTTTATACCCTTCAGCTTTTGCTGCTAACACTTTACGCACACCTTCAGCTTCTGCTTGTTTAATCTGCAAAATTGCTGCCGCTTCACCTTCAGCCTCAATACGTTTTTTGGCTGCATCAGCTGCTGCTGCAATTTCTATTTTACGACGTTCAATTTCTTTAGGAACAATCTGTTCAGCTTCAAGACGTTGCAACTCAGCGATGCTTGTCGCTTTGTAAATTTCTGCAAATGCGTTCTGTTCAGCAATTTGGCCAACTCTTTTTGCATTAGCTTCTTGCTCAAGTAATTGGGCATTGACGTTTGCTATTTTTGCTTTTGCTTCATTTTCACCTTGCACCGCATCAGCATTATAGGTAGCAACTTGTACACGGCGTTCTTTTTCTGCTTCAGATTTACCAATATCACCACTTTTTTCTTGATTTGCAACGTCAACTTTTGCCTGATTTAATGCAGTGGCAACTGATTTTCTACCAATACTTTCGATATATCCTGATTCATCAGTAATATCAGTAATATTCACGTTCAAAAGCATTAACCCAATTTTTTTAAGTTCAGATTCAATATGCTTTCTAACTTCCAACAAAAAGCGCTCTCTATCTTGATTGATCTCTTCAATCATTAATGAAGCAATTGTTAAACGCAACTGTCCAATAATAATTTCAGTCGCCATCATTTCAATATCTTTTTGTGAAAGTGCAAGCAAACGGACTGCCGCATTATTCATCGCTTCTTGTGTGGTATCAATTGCAACGGTGAATGTACTTGGCACGTTAATACGAATATTTTGTTGGGATAAAGCTGACTTTAATGGAATATGCAATGTCATGGGAGTTAAATCAAGAAATGCATAATCTTGAATCAATGGCCAAATAAATGCGCCACCACCATGAAAACATTTCACTGATTGCTCACCGGAAATATTTCCATATACAGCCAAAATTTTATTTGAAGGGCATCGTTTGTAACATGTTGCTAAAATAAAAATAGTAACACCAAAAAAGAGTGCTGCTAATTCTAAAAAAATAATAATATCAAACATAATTTACTCCCAGATAGGGGTTATATAAAAGGATTACACGAAAATACACGCTTGATTATTGCCCACACCGCCGGCAATAATGAATTGGTTTGTAACTGTTCTGTAGCAAATTGCGTACAACTTACCACATATTTGCAATGTGCTGTACCAAATAATGGGCGAAGGCCAACAATTAAAAAAATCACAAATTTGTTAAAAAACCGAAATTTCATTTAAATTTTCTGATACGCCGACACCAACATATCTTTAAGCTGTTCAAAAGAAAGAGATACCATTTTTTTATATGCTATTACTACGCAATCAACATTATGTGTAAATAATTTTTCTTCATAAAAAATTGATTTAATACGACGCCGAATTAAATTCCGCTCAGGGGCATTGCCTACTGCTCGTGAAACTACAATAAGTACTCTTCCAAAATCTTCTTTTTGACGAGGGGCAACCAAAATGGTACAGAATTGATTTCTAACAACACGCCGGGCATGTTCAAAAAGATAATCTATTTCCTTTTTAGTGAATTTCGAAATCTTTCCTACAATGCCCGGCATATATATTAACTCAGTAAATCTTTAGTACTTGCTTGGTGCTAAACGTTTTCGACCTGATGCACGACGACGGTTGATAATCTTTCTTCCATCTTTTGTGCTCATTCTTTTCAGAAAGCCATGCTTTCTACGACGTTTTGTATTACTTTTTTTTGATACGGTCAATGACATAATCTTCTCCGCTAAAATGCTACTTATATCCTTATTCTAAAGGAAAAAACAAATAATTTCAAATTTAGCTTTATGGATAATGTAGAGAATGGTCAGGAACCCACGGAGCCATAGGAGATATACGATGTTGTATACAATAATACATCTGATCCTCAAACATCACTCTTGAGTGTCCGCAAGGACTATCATAATAAAAATTTGATGAATAATTCTTCTTCTCTTCTTTACGCAGTTCAAGCGACTGTTTTAACGCTACTGCAGTTAAATCGCCACTGTTGGTTCTTCTTGCTTCCTGAGAACAAGACAATGCTATTTGTTGTCTTGGAGATCTCAGAGGCTTTTCCATAGCACTCAAACCTGCTCCTTGCAAAACTACCACCCCTAACACCACAAGCTGTAATTTAGTCAGCATAAAAACACCCCTTAAATAGGTAACCATACGAGATTAGGATTTTTCTCTAATTCTACGTGCCAATTTAACTTTTCTTCCAAAATATATTTTGGTATCGATACATGCATACATTGCCTTTTTGCATGCTTTTCCAACTGATCTGCTTCAACTGGACGTTTTATTGCTGCTCTCATCATTTCGGCCTCTTTTCTTGCCTCAGCTGAACAAGATAACGTCACTTTTCTAGGAGATCCCATAGACTTATCCATAGCGCCCAGATCTATTCCTTGCAAAACTACTATCCCTAGCACAACCAGCTGCAATTTAGTAAACATGGAAAAACCCCTTAAAAAATAAATAAAAATTACAATTTTTCGGACATATGAGATAGGTAACGTTCTGCATCAAGTGCTGCCATACAGCCAGCTCCTGCTGCAGTAATTGCCTGCCGATAACGATAATCATGCACATCACCTGCAACAAATACACCTTCAACATTAGATTTAGTTTGGTCAGCAACTTCTATCCAACCGCCCTTATTGCATGTAATATACTCTTTAAATGGCACAGAATTCGGACTCAACCCAACAGCTATAAAGACACCGTCTGCCTCAAGCTGCATAGTTATACCATCTTTTTGATTGACAACTGTAATTCCCGTGACTTTCTGATTATCACCATGAATTTCACTCACTGTACTGTTATAATAAACTTTTATATCAGGATCGTTGATAACCCGCTGCTGCATAGCATGAGAAGCCGTAAATTGATCAAGAATATGAACAATCGTTATATCTTGAGTAAATTTTTTCAAAAAGGATGCATCTTCCATGGCAGTATCACCGCCGCCAACAACAATCACTTTTTTATCTTTATAAAAAGCACCATCACATACTGCGCATGTCGTAACACCTTTACCCCAATACTGATCTTCCCCTGGAACTCCAAGCCGTTTTGGTGTTGCTCCTGTTGCGATAATAACTGCATGTGATTGCAATGTTTTTTTATTATCTATCGTAAAAGAAAAAAGTGATTTGGAAAAATCAACTTTAGTAACGATGCCTGATACAAATTGCGTGCCAAACTGTTTTGCATGATCACGCATATTCATCATCAGTTGCGGTCCAAGAATACTTTTTTCTCCTGGCCAGTTTTCAACGTATGATGTTTTGATCAACTGTCCACCTGGCGTATCGCCATCAATAACAATTGGTTCAAGATTTGCACGGGCTGCATAAATCGCAGCAGTTAACCCTGCAGGTCCTGAACCAACAATAATAAGTTTATGAACTTTGTTTTCCATCAATAATTTTCTTAACCCTATCTTCTGACGGGGACCCCAAAGAGGAGTGATTTGTGTTTATTTTTTAGTTAAATAGTAAATTACGTAATTAATAGCTTTTTCACGAGCACATGCGCGACTTAATTCATTCATCGCTAATGGCATTTCCTGCCCATAATGTTTTGATTCTGGCAATCCAAAATACATAAATTCACGCATTCGTTGCCGTTTATCTAAATTCAAATAATTTACTATATCTTCATTACTTACAACTATATTTTCACGATAAATCAGCTGATCAATAAGTAAAGTTTCCTTAACTTGTTTTTCAGCCAACTGTTGAATCCAAAAATTAAAGTCCTTTTGTTTTCTGTATACATTATAATCAGGATTAGATTGAATTGCACCTAAAATTATTTTTTGTTGACGTAAAACCAAGTAATTTGGTGCAAAAAAACGATGCCGTGATAATAGTAATTTAAAAGCTTCTTCAACCATAGCAAGACGTTGTGAAACATCATTACGATATGAAAAAACTTCAATCAATTTTTTATGCATATCTTTATTTGTTTTTACTTTAAAATGATCTTTGAATTGATCAAAACAAAAATAAGCATGCGGTACAACATCTATAATCTGTATATTAAAACTATAAGAAACACGTAATTGGTCACTAAAATAATCTTGTAAGCCTTTATTATTGACAACAAAATTGTCACCCTTTTTTTTACCGAGAAAAAGAGATTGTAAATGCCCTTCGATATCTTCATTATCAAGTTTTAACCAAAAACTTTGCGCAAACCGTTCATTCAAAAAACAAGATTTATTATTAACCACCGAAACAGTAAAATTAATCCAATCACCAATAGATATACCTTTA